>WQUF01000056.1 GCA_009785875.1 Oscillospiraceae bacterium
GATTATTAAGATGAACAGGATTGTTAAAAATCTTGCTAATCTTGAAAATCTTATGAAAATCGTGGTTCAAGACAAAATAAATCATAGTTCAGACAAAAAAATAGTAAATAAATAAAAATAATAATATATAAAATTACGTTAAGATGAGAAAGCAGACAAGATTTTTCGTTATGAGTGCAGCGGTAGTTGGCATAATAAGTGTTATGACCTCCTGCAAAAAAGAATGCGATGAAATTCCGGGTTATACGGTAAAGTACAGCACAAAAGAGAAAAAGTGTGTTTACACAAAAATTGAAGAACCAATCATTGACGACCCGATTGAAACGAAAGAAATCGAATATGGGTCAATTGCAGAGATAGATTCTTTGGAGAGCAAAATAAGACTCCTTAAAAAGGATAATCCTGACTTGAAAAAGGTTATAATCAAGCCTTCTTGCCAGATTACATCAGAATTTAACGCGGCAAAAGGCAAAGAAAAAAATGATTTGGTCACTTGGAGCAAGTTGAAGACTAAATTAGCAGATTTGGGTATTGAAATTGTCTTGGAGCAAAACGGTCACTGGTTCCAGCCGGCTACTGAAAATCAGTGGATATATCCCTCTGAATATAGAAATAGTTTTGTTGGCGACTGGGTAGGCATAGTAATAAACATAGGCTGGAATCAGCAATATCAGTATGCGTGGAATACTCATCCTGACTCTATCCCGGTATTCGAAGGCATGGGGGTACCAGCCGCTGCATTTAAAAAGATAGACCCGATAAAAATAGATACTTTGGTATATTATGCTTCCTCGATGCCGGAATTTACAAGCCAGAAGACGGCAATGAACAATTCCACCAACAAGCAAAATACTTATAACATACTTCGCTTGACCAATGATATGGTTCTTTCGGATAACAATCTCTCGAATTCAACTGTGCTGGAATTGGTTGATGGCAAATGGGCTGGACTTGGGAGCGTATCCCCGCTGGTTGTTGACTTTAACGGCAAGAAATTTGTGCCTCAGTATCTGTCTACAACCACTTATAATATCACTCCTGCTCAGTATACAAGAGTAAATGGCAGGGTTGGTAGGAACGCCAATGGGTCAACATGGTATGGCTCTTGCACAGATAAAGATGCATTTAAAGCGAAAAATGTGGATACTACGAATGGTGTCTTGATAACTTGGGATTACCGTCCTTGCACCATATACATCAATGATACGCTGTTCATTGTTAATGGAAGGGATGTAGGTGGGTATTCTGCATGGTATGCTACAAGCAGTGCCAAACCAAATAGCACGCAATATGTGAAATTTGCCGGCAATAACAAATACAATATCGATGTTACCAACAACTTCAATTTTTCGGAATTAAATCAGATTATGATTGATATTAATAACGGCAATCTGATACTGGTGCCGGCGAGTGGTAAATTGGTTCCTTATGGCAAGGTGTCCGCAGATGGTCGTGTGCCAACATTGGTTGCGGCAAACCAGATGGGGCTTTTAAAGCCCAGAACTATCGCTGATACAGCAAACTGTTGGACCCTTCTTCATACAGATCCAAACAAGAGTCAGATGCCAGTGTTTTACTTCACGGATGAAGTAACTGTTCCTGGTTGGAATCCTGCTAAATCAGCTGCGCCGATAATAAACGTTACTGCGAATTTAAGGGCTGACAATATTCCACAGGCTTTATACACTATGCCGTTCAGAATACAATTTCGTATGTCGCCAGGTACTGCAATTACAAAAATGGACAATCAGACTCTTGATGCGTTCTCTACTCGCGCTGTGCAGAACAATACACTGCCATTCGAGGCGCGAGATGCAACTGGTGCGAATTTAATTAATCCGGCGATTGGAACTTATGGAGCGACCGCTAGTTCTACGAGTACAACGGATGGATGTAGAATAAATAATATTTCTTTTGGTCCGGGGACTAGTAATTCTGGCGTGAAAATATTGGCTTCCTGGCGAGAAAATAGTAATAATGGCACCCTTTATCTGCAGAAGTATTCGCATTCTAATATGACATTGAATATTAGTACAACGAACCAGAACTTTTTCGAAAGTACCGGAAACTTATATGTGCATTGTGATTCTCTAGCTAATATAAAAATGGCAGCCAATGTTCAATCTCCGGCTAAAATAAGTGCTGGATACTCTATAACTGTCGTTATCCCGCCGGAAAATACATCACTTTGGGGGTCAATATGGGCGGTGGGGTATCAAGTAGGATGGGGCTATGTCGGTTTTAACAATGGACCGAATGACAAATTAGATGATACGCTTGAGGCTGGTAAAACTTGGTGGCAGGCAGGTCCAGGTGGTATTTTTTCTTCGCCAAGCAGAACGCGATAAGAGGGAAGATCCGCTAAAGGGAGAAGGAGTTTGGCAACCTTTTCCAAAGTTTTAAACTTTGGAAAAGGTGATGCACAGGGTATTGTTAATTAAATATCGTTTTTTCCTATTTTCTGGATTGCTTCGCTCCGCTCGCAATAACGATGTACCGTCTTGCAGGAGATTGCGGGTCAAGCCCGCAATGACGATGTACCTTTTTATTCTCACGTTTCACGTCATTGCGAGCCGTGAGGCACGAAC
>WQUF01000057.1 GCA_009785875.1 Oscillospiraceae bacterium
GCTGCCACTGTAGTTGCACCATGGAGCTTATTTGCTAATATATAAGGAATGTCCCTAATAGATGTTTTGATTATATCTTTAGATTTCCCTAAAAAATCAATTTCATCATGAGTTAAACCTATTTTTAATTTTCCATTGATTATAGCGATTGTGGAAGGAGTTGCACCATTATCTCTAACTATTTTTTCTACTTTTAAAGCAGTTTCTACATTTTGAGGGTAGGGCATACCATGAGATATTATTGTGGATTCAAGTGCAACTACTGGTCTATTCTCTAAAAGAGCTTGTTTTATATCTTCTTTTATGCTTATATAATCTCCTAACATAAATTCGCCTCCAGCATTTTATTTTCAATTTGCATCACAGAGATATTTGGATTCACAGTGTCTTCGCTCTCTATTGCAATTAAGGATGCTGCTAATCCAAATTTTGCTGCATATTCGATTGAAAAGCTTTTAATATAAGAATATACTAAACCAGCAACAAAAGCATCTCCAGCACCTGTGGTATTTACAGGTTTAACAGCTATTTTATCGATAAATCCTTCTGAACATCCATCACTATAGAATAATCCGTCTTTAGCCAGTGAAATAAAGACTTGTTTAACACCTTTTTTTAAAAAGTATTCAGAAGCTCTTTTGGCATCATCTCTTTTATTAATTTTTATTCCGCTTAAAATTTCACATTCCAGTTTATTTGGTTTTATGGTGTGAAATCTTCCTATTATATCTTTCACTCGAGCTGCTTTTTTAGATGAAACCGTGTCTAAAAAAAATGGTATATTGGTATACTTTGATGTTAAACATTCTAAGACATCATATGATAGGTTACAATCCAGTACAGTTAAAAGTGAATTTTTTAGTATAGCATCTTTCTTATTTAAAAATTCCATGGTAATATTATCTAATATGCTCATATCTGAAATAGCAGTGATCATTTCACCATGCGCATTCAATATGGATAAATATGTGGATGTAGGTTTATCTTTAAGCATTAAAGAATGAGAAAAGTCAATATGAGTAGACTCTCCATTTTTTAAAATCCTATTTCCAAAATCATCATCGCCTAATGCTGTGATCAATTTTGCATTTAAAGAAAGCCTTGCCAGGTTTTCAGCAATATTTCTTGAGACTCCTCCACAGGATATTTTTATAGATCCAGGATTTGAGTCTTTAAAAATGAACTTTTTATATGAAAAGCCTTGAATATCTATATTAGCACCACCGATTAAAAGAACATAGTTATTCATAAATTTATTAGATCCTTGATGACTTCTCCTGCAATTATCATGCCAGCAACAGGAGGTACAAAGGATATGCTTCCTGGATTTGAACATATAAAGCTTTCCTCACAGATTAAGGCTTCTTCATAATTTGGCTTAATAGGAGTTTCATCGGAATACAAAACCTTTAAACTTTCCACATTCCTCTTCCTTAGTTCATGCCTCATCACTTTCGCTAATGGGCAAATTTTAGTCTTATATATATCAGAGATTTTAAATTTCGTAGGGTCCAGTTTATTTCCAGTACCCATGCTGCTTATTATATTTATGTTTTTTTCTTTGCAGTATAGGATAAGGTCTAATTTTGAAGTCACTGTGTCTATTGCATCTATTACATAATCTAAATCGCTTCCTAAGATATCTTCTATGTTTTCTTTCTTTATATAAGTATTATATGCTTTAACATGGCAATTTGGGTTAATATCCTTAACTCTTTCTGCCATCACATCTACTTTATTTTTAGAAATGGTCTTAAATGTAGCGTGAATCTGCCTGTTTAAATTTGATATGGAGACAATATCATTATCCACTAAGATTAATTGCCCAATAGCGCACCTTGCAAGAGCTTCTACAGCAAAGCTTCCAACGCCACCTATGCCTATAACAGCAATTTTTTTATCCTTTAAAATTTTTAAATTTTCTTTTCCAATTAAGAGTTCTGTCCTTGAAAAGCCATCCTGATACACTAGAAATCATCACCTGCTCGATATTTTAATCATATTATATTATATACAATATAAATATTTTTTTCTACATTGGAGAAGATAATATTAAATTAGGACAAGGAGGTAAGATAACTATGGCAAAGGATAGTCAAATAGATAAGAAAGAAGTAATATTAGAAAAAGCAAATGGCAATAGAATAAATTATGCCAACGAAGAAGGGAAGAATAAGAATAGAACAGCTAAAAAACAATCTATTAAAAGGGAAGGATTTAGCAATAAGTAATGAATGAATAAATGTTCGAGACACGGTGCCGCAAGAATAAACTGATGAATAAATGTCACGGTGTCTCGAGAATATTAATTAATGTACATATAGCTGCTTATCCATTGCTAATAGATTTTTTTCCGGTGTTTCTGCAGGCACCTCACATCCGGCTGCAATTAACGAATAATTATCCCCGGAGTCGATGCAATCACGGACTTTATGTTCCACCATAGATTCATCGCCTCGAAGCAGAACAGCCACAGGGTCTAATGACAATAGGTAAGACTCTGGATTTACACCTCGGTCTTTTCCCTTGTCCCACACCGTACAGGCGACTTTCATCGCATACGGCGTTCCATCTTAATTT
>WQUF01000058.1 GCA_009785875.1 Oscillospiraceae bacterium
AAAAGATTATCTTAAATCATAATTGATTAAACACCTTTTCAGTAAAGTCAATATGTGGATTGAGGACCCTAAGTGCCCAAATCACTGCTCCTGCAACTGGGGGCTTCTCAAACACAACAAAATTGATCTGCTTTTCTGGGTATGCATCGCAAACTATTTCTTTGATCTTTTTTATCAATCCAGAGTCTTTTTCTTTCGCAAAAACAGAACCAGCAAGAGCTATATCGACATTTTGCTCAAATCCTATTTCTCTGATCATGCATACGATGCCATTTGCATAACTCTCTGCAATTTCTGAAATGATCTTCTTTGCCACAGCATCGCCTTTACGTTCAGCCTCAAATAAAAGCTTATTATTTGCTCCTAATCTGAAACTTCCTTCAGAGAGTCTTTTACTTAAAGTTTCAATAAAATCATATTTATCTGAAATATCAAGCTCTTTAAACAACATGTCTTTAAGCAGAGTGGGTTCTCCTAAACGAAAGAGTGAATTGTACACAGCTCGCACCATATAAGTACCAATATTGTAGCCGCCTCCAAAATCACCTGTTAGCGTTCCTAATCCACCTATTTGAAACATCTTTCCATGTTCATTCATACCAGCTATTGAACAACCTGTTCCATTTATTGCACAGATTCCACTGTTTTCAGACGATACTCCTGGAATTCCTAAATATGCATCGTTGCAGAGGGTGAATTCCTTAAAACCAATATTTTTAACGATTGCAGAGATAATTCGGTGCTGCTCTTTTGTATCCACCCCTGACATACCAATCACAGCGTATTCTATTTCATCTATTTTTATCTCTTTTGACGCTAACGCCTCTGTTACAAATTGTGTAAACTCTGCTTCAAATTGTGCAAAGGAACCAGGAAGTGCCTCGTGATTAAGAGTACCCCAATTCTCAATACAAACAAAATTCCCATCCAAATCAAAAATTGCAAGGTGGCTCTTGGATGAACCACCATCAATTCCAATTACATACATAAAAGCCTCCTATTTGTTAAAAAAATTCGGCAGATAATCCTTATTTGCTTCAAGCATTTCATTTAATACACCGATTGCTTTATTATAATCACCTATCAAAGGATGAACCATTAAAGCTGAAAGAGCATCGCTGCGGCTTCCATTCATCGCAGCCGAGACTGTGAGCTTTTCGTATGCTTTAACAGCTTGCATAAGACCTATAATGAATCGATTGTCGCAATTTAGAGCTTGAACTGGCTTTGCTCCTTGTTTATTTACCAAGCACTTGATCTCAACGACATCATCACTTTGCATAAAAGGAATCGCTCCGTCATTCTTCACGTTTACAACATGATATTCGTTTTTATCATTTTCTATTGCATCAACCACAGATACAGCTGCTGTTGAATATAGCGCACCTCCACGAAGAGCTAGTTCTTCAGGTTTCTTTTTAAGATTTGGATCTTTATATTGGTTAAGTAATGCTTCTTCAACCTCTACACAGACCTCTCCACGAGATTTTTCAGCCTCTAAGCATTTTTTTAATTGCTGGTCTCTTAAATAATAATAGCTGAGATAATATGAAGGAATAGCTGGTATAGCCTGAATAAGCTCGTCATCATACTCCACAGCAGGTATGTTCTTCATTTTTGCGCCTGATGAAACTTTTAAACTCTCTAATATATTTTTACCGCCTATAATAACAGATGTAATCCAAGCTAAATGGTTTAACCCAACATATTCATAGTCAAAATCTGTTGTACCTATTGTTTTTGAGATATCTTTTAGCATATTTATTGGACCATTGCAAAGCCCAAGTGTCTTCACTTTTGTATGATTTAAAAGCGCATCTGCTACAATTCCTGATGGATTAGAAAAATTGATTAGCCATGCGTCTGGAGCGAGCTTTTCAATTTTAGATGCTATATCCAGCATAACTGGAACTGTGCGAAGTGCATTCATAAAACCACCTACGCCTGTAGTTTCTTGCCCTAAAAGTCCATATTTTAAAGGAATTTTTTCATCTCTAATACGAGCAGCCATGCCACCTACCCTGATTTGTGAAAAAATATAATCCGCATCTGCAATGGCTTCATCTAAATTTAGAGTTAAAACCAATTCCCCTTTAAATCCTTTATCTTTTAGCATCCTCTCTGCAAGATTGCCTACAATATCAAGTTTTTCTTTATCTATGTCCATTAAATAAAATGTCTGAAAATTTAGGCTGCCCTTTCTGTCGATAAACCCTTCTATCAATTCTGGAGTATATGTGCTTCCTGCGCCAATGATAGCTGCTTTTAATTCTCTCATGTGTATCACTCTACTACTTATTTGAATCAAGAATTGCTTGAACTTTATCTTGTATGGTTTTCATGACAGCCGGAACATCTGCTCCAGGACCGTTTTCAAACTGGGCCCATTCATTAGTCACAATATCATTGATTTCAGTATATTTATCGAGAACATGATTATATGACTCTATTCCATATTTAACAGCACCATCATAAACAGTTTTAACATCAGCAGGATCCACTCCAGATAAACTCTTATAGTAATCATCCATTACACGTGAGTTAGCTGGTGGGTTATTATATGGTGATTCAAGCATATATCTTTGAGAATCTTCAGATGCTACGAACATCATCCACGCAGTTGCTGCTACAGGATTCTTTGATCCTTTTAATAAAACCAGTGGATCCACAAACAATGGTGAACGGACATTAGGATCACCACCAACTGGAATTGCAGCAATACCTACTTTAAAATCAAAATCATTCATACCAGCGAGAATCCATGATCCTGAGACAGACATAGCAACTTTACCTGTTGCAAATGAGTCGCCTTCGTATGCTCCAACACCTGTAATTCCTCTAGATTGATCTGCTGTAGGCATAACGTTTAGATCATTAATCAATGTGTTCCATTGATTGCTTGCTGCTATGACTTCAGGTGAATCAAAATAACACTTAGATGGACGACCACCATTTGTCCATCCATCGTCAGAGTAGACTTTGGCACCAAAATAAATCGGTCTCATATCGCGCTCAGCCCAAGAAAAGTCAAGTCCAAATTGCATTGTATTAGGATCATTTGAGTGAACTGTGAGTTTTTTCGCCATTTCCACCATCTTATCGTATGTCCACGATGTATCTTCCCAATCAACTGTTGGGTAGCTTACACCAGCAGCATCAAATAAATCTTTGTTATACGCCATCAGCGAAACATATGCCGAAACAGGAATACCATAAACTTCCCCTCCAATTGAATAAATATCCACCAATTTTTGAGGGATGCCTATGCTCACTGGGTCTGTGCCAAGCTGCTTGAGATAAGGAGTTATATCTTGCAGGAGTCCAAGTGAATACATCTCTGCAAATCCTGTAAAAGCATAGTGGGATGTAACATCTGGTGCAGAACCTGATGATACAAGGGTTTGAAGTTTAGAGTCGAATTCATTGTAAGGTGCAGTCATGATTTCAATTTTAACATTTGGGTGCAGTACCATAAATCGTTTGCTTAATTCTGTAACATACATCTTATCATCTTCGTTTATCGTGTAATGAACCACAGTGCCAGAGAGATTATCTCCTTGAGTGGCCTGGTTAGTAGCAGTATTAGTAGCAGTGTTAGCAGTAGTATTAGTAGCAGTATTAGATGCATTTCCACCAGAGTTATTGCATCCAGTTAACACAGATGTCAATACCATCAAAAATGCTAAAGAAAGTCCTAAAAATTTTTTCATTAAAAATCCTCCTCAATTTAAATTTAATGTGTAACAATTAATTAAATATCCCTATATTATAGTATGAAATAACTTCATCATTTTACACCTGAAATCGTGATACCTTCAACAAAATATTTTTGAGCAAAAGCAAACAATATGATCAACGGAAGAAGAGCTAGAACATTACCTGTCATGATTATTTGCCAAGGTATTATCTTATGCACACCGAAAAGGCTTGCCATACCGATTGGAAGGGTGAAATTTTTATCGCTGGTCAAGTAAATAACAGGACCTATGACATCATTCCAAGTCCACTGGAACTCAAAAATAGCAACAGATGCAAGGGCTGGTTTGCATAGTGGAAGAGCAATATTCCAGTAATTTCTAAACTCATTGCAGCCATCGATTTTAGCAGCTTCAAACAGAGAATCCGGCACCGTGGTAAAAAATTGGCGCATGAGAAAAATAAAATATGCGCTCCCGAAAAACGTCGGAACAATTAACGGTAAAAATGTATCGACCCAACCTAGATGCTGGAAAATAAGGTATTGCGGAATTATAAGTGCTGGATAAGGAAGCAGCAGTGTGGCAATGATGATCATAAATATTTTGTTCTTGTGCGGTGCTCTAAAGCGTGCAAAACCATAAGCGACAAATGAAGAGGAAAATACAGTGCCAAGGGTGCTTAAACAAGCAACGATTAAGCTGTTTTTATAGTATCCTAAGTAATTTACACGTGAAAATATTTCCGCATAATTGCTCCACATCCATTGCTTTGGCAAAAGAGTTGGTGGATAAGCTCTGACTTCTGAGAGCGGTTTAAGCGATGTAAAAGCCATGTACAAAACAGGAGTGATGAGCAAAATTGTCACAATTATCAAGACAATAAATGCAAGGATGCTGCTGATTCTCAATCTTTTTAAGCGAATCATCAGTTTTGCCCCCCTTCATAGTAAACATGCTTTGCAGAGGAGCGCATCACATAAAATGATATAGCAGAAACGACGATCAATAGAAGCCACCCAAGTGCTGCAGAGTAACCCATCTTTTTATACTCAAATGCGCTTCTGTATATATAATAGACATAGAACCAAGTCGAATAGTTTGGGCCACCTTGAGTGATGACATAAGCTTGTGTAAAAACCTGAAATGAATCGATAATTCCCATGATCAACTGAAAGAGCAAAACAGGAGAAATTAAAGGCAGTGTAATTTTAAAAAACACATAGATCGGTCTTGCGCCATCTATCTTTGCTGCTTCGTAATAAGTATCCGGTACTGACTTAAGGGCTGCAAGAAAAATGACCATGCCTACGCCAACAGTCCAGAATGTCATTATAACAAGTCCAGGAATAACCCAGTTTTTATCAGTCATAAACATTGGGCTTTTGATACCAAATATGGACAAAACAAACCTCACAAGACCAACGCTTGGATTAAAAAGCCACGACCAAAGGATCGCCATTGTGACACCTGAGACCATGCTGGGCATGAACATTGTTGTTCTGAAAAATCCCTTAAACGGCATTTTTCTATTCAATAACATAGCAAGTCCAAGAGAAAAAATGATCACTATTGGAACGCTCATCACTGTGTATAAAAGCGTCGATCTCACTGCTGCGTGAAAAAGATCATCGTTTATAAAGCCGATATAGTTATCAAGTCCAATAAATTTGGGAGCAGCAACACCATTATACTGTGTAAAGCTGAGATATAATGACCATAAAACTGGAAATAACGTAAAGCATAAAAATCCAAATATCCATGGTGATATAAACAAATAGAAGTTGCGTATTTCACGCTTTTCTTGAATATTACGCTTGCTCATAAAATGAAACCCCCTCCTTAAGCTAGCTAATTCGCTAATAGTTCCAATATTTTTAAGTCAAAATCCTTTTGGTGAAGGATAACGATTTCAATATCGCAAATTAATTAAATTTTAAACAATACAAATAATGTTGTCAATATGTTTAATCTTCTTCATCTATTTTTCTTTAAATGCTTCTTTTAAACGAACTTTTAATATATTATATGCATATAATTAAAATATGTAGTATACTTTTTATATAAAAGGTCGCCAAAAAGGAGGCTAATTTTTAAAATGAAAATTCATGAATTAATATTAAAGGTTTATTTGCTTAACGATATTAGATTAGAAAATGTTCAAAGAGAAATCTGTAAAATTATAGACAATTGTTTTTTTGTCATTGGGGATTTTCCTTCTATACACATTGAAAATAGATTTAAATATTACGTCTTTTCTGGTTTTTACCCTTTAGAAATGGATAAAATATATAAAAAGGATACCACTTATACGGTAACGATTAGAACTATCGATGATTATTTAAGCGATCATTTTATAAAATATTTAAGTGATGAGAAGACTTCTTCCATTAAAGCATTGACCATTGAACACAGAATTTTGCCGCAATATAAAATTGAAAGGCTCTTTTCATTAACTCCTTGTATTTTGAAGTTTGAAGAAGGATATTGGAGGAATCATTTTCCCATAGATGAATTTGAAAGAAGGCTTAAGGAAAACTTAATTAAAAAGTATAATTCTTTTTTTGATAAGAAGGTAGATGAGGACTTTAAGGTTTACGATATTTTGGAATTTACTAACAAAAAGCCTGTTTCAACTAATTACAAAAATATTAAACTGCTTGGAGATAAAATTACACTTTACATATCTAGCGACGAGCAGGCTCAAGAGTTTGCATATTTTCTTTTGGGGACAGGTATACTTGAGATGAACTCTAGAGGATATGGATTTATGAATGGCGTTTGGAAAAGATGAATGAATGAATTAATTTACCAGCCTAAATTAGAGGAAAAATCTATTAGGCGTTGAAAATGAAGAGATTAGGAGGTATAATAAAATAAAGGGTAAATAAAACTATTTGGCTGGTAAAAAAATGAGTAAAATGTGTGTTATCAATGAGCTTCAGAAATTCATTGATAAAAGAATGGCTTGAAGGCTATGGTTTAACCTTAACATGAGATGTATTGAAACGATAATTTATTATAAAAAAGTGTTATGGCTTCCCTAGTTTAACCTTAACATGAGATGTATTGAAACAAAGTAATTTCGATTTATTAATTGATTTTATATTGCGTTTAACCTTAACATGAGATGTATTGAAACTATGAGGTGCTTTTAAAACATATTCCATTTTTATGCGTTTAACCTTAACATGAGATGTATTGAAACAAAAGATGCATTATTGTATTGACATTTTGGAACAATAGTTTAACCTTAACATGAGATGTATTGAAACTTTATAGCATCAGGAATTAAACCCTGTTCCATACACGTTTAACCTTAACATGAGATGTATTGAAACTTGCTGATTGGGTTTCCATATTCTTGTTTTTGTCCGTTTAACCTTAACATGAGATGTATTGAAACTTGGCTGCCTGATCTACTAAACTTACAAATTTGATTGTTTAACCTTAACATGAGATGTATTGAAACTTAATCTTGGTGTTAAAATAGAACATTTTTGTCTTGGTTTAACCTTAACATGAGATGTATTGAAACGACTGCTGGGAAAGCCGACCAAGGAGATTTAAACTGGTTTAACCTTAACATGAGATGTATTGAAACAGAGCTGTTGTAGAGGCTACAAGCCCCATAACTGCAGTTTAACCTTAACATGAGATGTATTGAAACTTTTTTATCTTCTTTCAAAAATTTTTCTATAGTAAGTTTAACCTTAACATGAGATGTATTGAAACCCTTGTATTAATATTTTTTATATGTGTAGCAGTTTAGTTTAACCTTAACATGAGATGTATTGAAACTGAATGATTCTATTAGGAAGTTCGCCCATTACATAGGTTTAACCTTAACATGAGATGTATTGAAAC
>WQUF01000059.1 GCA_009785875.1 Oscillospiraceae bacterium
AATTATGCATTCAGAATTGCTGAAAGATATTGCACATCAAAATTGCCCAAATTGAAACTTGTGATAATATACACTGGAGAAGTTGAAAGTGCACCAAGTTTTCTAGACTTTATTGATGGAAACTATTTAAATAAAGTGGAGGAGTGGATTAGAACGACTGGATTGGAAAGGATATTTGATGATCTATTTAGGGAACAAAAAAAGAAAATACTTAAAGAAAAAGAAGAAGAAAAAATTGAAGCCGTAAATGAAGCTAAAATTGAAACTGAAATTGAAACTCAGAAAAAAATTGTTCGGAATATGTTAGAAAAAAATACAGATATTGTTTATATTATGGAAATCACTGGATTTACTAAGGCACAAATTCTAGAATTAAAAAAACAAAAGGAAAGTTCAGTTAATTAAAATATTAGAATTAAAAACCTGTAGATAAAATTAACTACAGGTTTTAGTTCATAAGATCTTTTTTAATATAATATTCAATATATATTTTTTCTAAATCTTCATTTTTAGAGACACATTTTAATATTTTCCCATCTTTTATAAAAATACTCATATCATAAATGCTTTTAACAAAATCGGGAATATGACTGGAAATTATAACTGTCCTACCATTCTCCTTTAGCAATTTTAAAATTTTCTTTAAATTCAAGATGCTTTCAGTATCTAATCCATTAGTTGGTTCATCTAAGATTACGATTTTAAGATTTCCTTTATATATAGTTTAGTCAATTTTATAACTATTTGTTACTCTTTTCAATAAGTTTCTTTTACTATATCAAAATAAAGATGTTTTTTTAGTAACCCAATAAAGTCGACATACATATAATATTGTATATGATTCAAAATTTATCTTTGGAGGGAAATATGAATTATTCAAATTTTGTATCGGATAGCATCACAGAAGAATTCGGAGACGATTTAATGCCCCATTATCAGCTAAAAAACAGCAACTATAAAGTAACTGAAGAGTATATTTTTTTTGAAGAGGATAGCGAAGGTGAAAAGGAATTTAAAAGAAAAAAGTTGGAAAATCGAGAGAAGAATTTTTCTAAAGGTGTGGACCTATTTAAGGATTTTCAGTATTTAGATGTGCATACTTTAGAGGATGACGATACTGGATGGAATTACTTCAATGGACCAAATGTTTTGCAATACTTGGATTTAGTTTCTTCAATCCAGAGCATTGGGTTATTCACACCACTTATCGTGCAAAAAAAGTATAATGGAAAGCATATGATCATTTCAGGGCATTCCAGAGCAAAAGCTTTAAGGGATATCTATAAAAATACAAAAAATGAACGCTACCTATATGCCCCTTGCTTCATAATTGGGGAAGATGTTGAGGAGTATTTTATTCGTTCTCTCATAATAGACTCAAATATCTCTTATAAAACCATAAACCGCAAAGCCTATATGCGTGCAATTTTTGAGAGATTCGAGTTGTTGCAAAGGACTAAGAACTATAAAAATGAGATCAATATAGCTCAAACTTTGGCGGATGAGTTTGGAGTTTCAAGGGGTACGATAAACAATTATTTAGCATTAAAAAAGCTATGCCCTGAAGCTCAAACTTTAGTCTCTACGAAAGAATTGAACCTTACTTCGGCTAAAATTCTCGCAAAATTTAGACATGAGGACCAGCTCTATATTTTAGAACATACAAATATTAAAAATATTAATGAAAATTTCAAAGCAAATATCTTAACTAAAAATATAGATTTGGCAAAACCAACTCAAAAGGAGTTAGATGAGAAGATGGAAACTTTAGAAAGAATAGTTCCAGCAACAACTACTGTGAATGTAAAGATTGCAAAGGATAGATTGAAAAGATTTTTAAATCTTGTGATAGACTTCAAAAAAGTAGAATTAGCAGGATTCTCCAGACTTAAGGATAGAAAATATATCAAAAATACTGTGAATGTATCTTTGAATAAAAACCATATGAAATATTACGTTTCAAAAGGTTTAATAGATGAAGCTTTAATAAAAAGAGCGTGTTCAAGCGATTACTACACCATAACAGTGAATAATGAATATTGAATAATGTATCAGTGGTAATAGTAGCTGATATTAAGACCTTAATACCTGAATAAAATCAACTGTTGATAATCCAAATGCAATGCCTAAATCTATGTTTCGACGGTGTTTTTCAATAATTTTCTGTGAAAATCACTATTGAAAGATGGGAATCATTTAAGGTACAACAAGTCTGGTGAAAATTGAAATTTATTGGGATTTAATTGGAATGTACATAGATTGATGCAAAAAACATTGGAGAAAATGATGAACGATTTATTTTAAAAATAGGAACATGTTTAAGATGATGGTAAATAAAAAAAAGTAAAATTTATACTCAACTTTTGTTTATTCTTTAAATTATAGTTAATAATTATAATAAATATAGAAA
Source organism: Oscillospiraceae bacterium (assembly GCA_009785875.1). Taxonomy (GTDB): domain Bacteria; phylum Bacillota; class Clostridia; order Clostridiales; family Clostridiaceae; genus WQUF01. The sequence continues at coordinate 2,411 of WQUF01000059.1, forward strand.
TTATTTTTGTATCATTCACCTTTTAAATAAAAGGTGATAAAATATAGTTAAGAGAGGTTTATTATGGCAGAAGAAATAGCATATCAGGCTAAAGACATTTTACTAAAGAGGTTAAATGAACTTTATAAAAGCACAGCACTAAAGATGTATGGTCTTGACTTACC
>WQUF01000060.1 GCA_009785875.1 Oscillospiraceae bacterium
GATTTATCCATTGGATCAGTAGCAGGAATGAGCTGCATGCTTTCAGCAACATTAATGACAGCAGGAAAGATGAATGCATTTTTTGCAAGCTTAATAACCATATTATCTTGTTTATTAATAGGGCTAATAAATGGAATTTTAGTTTCAAAGTCGAAATTGCCTGCATTTATAGCAACTCTAGGAACAATGATAATCGCAAGGGGCATGGCTCAACTTGTAAATGGGAATATGAACACAAATGGTATAAGTTCTGATGGTTTTAGGCAAGTCTTTTATTACGGCAAAATTGGACCGTTATATACTCCTATTTGGATTGCTATTATTTTATTTGTTATATTCGCTTTTATTTTATCATATACGAAAATTGGACGACATACTTATGCAATAGGGAGCAATTATGAAGCTGCAAAATTGTCAGGTGTGAATGTTGTATTTGCAGAGACAAAGGTGTATCTGTTTAGTTCGTTTTTAGCATCGATAGTGGGACTTATTTTAACTGCTCAAAGTGGTATGGGGAGCATGGATGCTGGTACTGGATATGAGTTAAATGCTGTTGCTGCGTCTGTTATTGGTGGTGTTAGTACTATGGGTGGACAAGGTCTTTTATTTGGAACTGTCATTGGATCTTTTATTTGGGGTGTATTGAATAACGGTTTACAATTTGCCGGTGCCCCGCTTGCACTTAGGAATTTAGTCATTGGTGTGGTTGTCATCATTTCTGTTTTGATAGACAGGGTTGCAAGAGGGAATAAGATGTTTTCAAAAGGTATTTTTGGTATGCGGATTAAGAAATCAAAAAATGTTAAATAATTAGGAGGTAAAAATATGAAAATAAAAATTGTATCTTTAGCAGTAGCAATGCTTTTATGTATTGCGACTCTTTCAGGGTGTACTTCAACAAGTCCAAATTCTAATGCAACAACTGGAGCAGCTGCAGGCTCTTCGTCAAAAGTTTATTTGATCACTATGGATAAGATGGATCAACACTGGGTTTCCGTGGATAAAGGTGCAAGCGATATGGCTAAGGCTTTGGGTATTACCTATAAATGGGATGCTCCGGATGTAAAGGATAACGCTAAGCAAATAGAAGCTGTAAATAACGCTGTAGCAGATGGCGCTAATTTAATACTCCTTGCTGCAAATGACCCTGTAGCTATTTCAGAGACTGTTAAAAATGCTAAGGATAAGGGAGTAAAGATCATCTATGTGGATTCTCCTGCAAACGAACCAGCAATAGCAACCTTATCTACAGATAATTATAGTGCTGGAAAGCTTGCTGCTCAAAACATGCTCCAGAATTTAAAAGATGCTGGGCTTACAAGTGGATCTATTGGAATAATTGGAGTTAATACTGCAACTAATTCTACAATGAACCGTGAAAACGGATTTAAAGATGCTATAACTGCAGCAGGTGGATATACAATTCTACAGACTGAATACAAAAATGGTGATGCGGCAGCTTCTCAAGAGGCAGCAACAGGGTTTATAACTGGCAATAAAGATCTTGTTGGTTTATTTGGGACAAATGAAGGCTCCACTGTTGGAGTAGGAAACGCAATAAAGGCAGCTTCAGGTAAAAATATCATAGGCATTGGCTTTGATAAATCAGATTCTATTTTAGGTTTATTGCAGGATGGAAGCTTAAAAGCTGCTATGGCACAAAATCCATATACTATGGGATATTTGGGAATGGCTCAAGCTTACGCTGCATTAAATGGATATAGTACTGGTCCTGCTGTTATCGATACAGGAGTATCTGTTTTAACTAAATAACAAGTCTAATTAAGTCCAAAACAAAGGTTTTGGGCTTAATTTATTTCGTTTTAAAATCCTTGATTCTTTAAGTAAAAAACAAGCTCTGTATAAAAACAAGTAATATCTGAAACGAAAGTCTCTTTTTCTATTTTAGAAAACCTATGCCTGCGCATATCAACTTCATCGCAATGTGATATTCCTTAATTGTATCTTAAGGACATAATAACTGGATGTAAATAAAAAAGCTACTAAAATGAGGAATAAGCACAAAAAAAATATTTAAATATAAATTTAATATTATTAGATGAATAATTGATTATTCATCTATAAAATAGGTTATAATAAAAAATAGATGGAGGTTATAAAATGGACGGAGAATTAAAACAATATTTAGAAGCTATGGAAAACAGGATAAATACTAGAATGGATTCAATGAAAGATGAGCTATTAAACAAAATAAATGCATTAGATATAAAAATAGATGCTAAGACGGAATCATTGGAGGCTAATCAAAAGGAATTAACTAAAACAATTGACCTTACAAATGCTAGTATTGAACATGTTAGAAATGAAATAGGAGTAATAAAAGAAGACATAAGCACCATGAAAAACGATATAGAAGAAATAAAGGAAGATGTAGGCATAAACCGAGAAGTTTTAAAAACTGTAGTTGATACACAAAATGAAATTGAAAAAAATATTCAAAAAACACAGGAAGATATCACAGAATTTAAAGAAGATATGAATATTTTACAGGAAAGAGCTAGTACAATAGACGAAAGACTTAATACACACGAAAGAAAAATTAAAAAATTACAG
>WQUF01000061.1 GCA_009785875.1 Oscillospiraceae bacterium
ATATGTATTTTGTCAACAAGCAATATATCATCCGGAATCGCCTCAAAAGTATCATTATTTATTGTTGGAAATGGTTTCATTATAGGTCTAACATATATTTTTCTCATGGATTGATGTACAAAATCGCCTAAATCTCCATAAACTATAAGGGAAGCCATAGAAGTGCCATGTTTTCTAGCTTGGACTGTATACTGTGATGTATAATCATCAGGATCATCAATGATAAGTAAGTCAGTTAAATAGGGGTGATTTTCCTGAGGCAATCCATCAAAAAGGGCGACAACTGGTTCTTCTATGATCGATGGAAGTTTTGGTATAGTAAAATCGCTTTCAAATGAATTGTCTTTTTGAATAAACACACTTTGTCCAACTGGGCGAATAAACATAATTGGATCTGAAATGACAATAGCTATACTGCGATTACCAGCAATAATGCTTTCAACTACATTACGTGGTATAGAAGCGAGTATAGCATGATAATCAATATCAGGCATCACTGAACTTGAAATAACAGAGCCTCCAGAGAGTTTAATGTCATTAGAAACCATCTTTTCCTGAGATTCTCGCTTTTTTTCCGACTTTCTGTAAAATAGCTCAAATTCACATATCACATTACTGACATCAGTATCTGTTAGTTCTTCTCTCCAAATAGCAAGAGTATCAGTTTCATCAAGTCTTTCTTTATACCCCCATTGATGCATATCTATTAAGCAGTCGAATACATCTCGAAGTCCAGTTTTACCTTTAGGGAAGGGGGTATCCTTATTTTTACTATATTTATTCCATAAAGTATAAATTTCTTTAAGCACTCGTGCGTTAGACAGAACACAGTATACTTTACCTACAAATTTTTGTTTACCTTCATGTTTTATTCGAATTTTTGTTTTTTTATCTTCTTTATAGACATAGAAATCATCAGAAGAATCAAATTCTTTAGGTTTATCAAAAATCCACTCTGCTTGATCACCTAAATTCTTAACTGCTGTATAAAAGCTTTCAAGGTCGTCACCGACCTCAAACACAAGTGTTTTTTCAGATTCTATTCCCATTGGTGATAACTGCATTGAGAGAATAATTTGTTTAAGCATAGCTAGCTTTGGCACTAATCTTTTAATTTGAGATTCGTATGATGGTTTCTGGATTTTATAAAATCCAGGTCTTTTTTTTACACGATTAGCGATTACAGCATCACCAAACAAAAGAATAGGTCTTTCTACCATTATTCTGAAGCCTCCTTCATTAAGTCACATGTATTTTTTGCTTGGGTATTAAGAAGAGCTAATTGTGTTTGGGTAATATCTTTTGTTATACATTCAGGTTGTTTTAGAACAGATTGCCTATAAACTGACAAAGCAAATTCCTCTGCTTCAGCATAGCTTTTTTCTGATAACATTTTGGCGAGTGTCGATGGTTCAAAACCAAAATCAAAACCAGTACGGTGTTCAAATTGTTCAAACCAAACCTGTAAATCATCATGAGTCGGTTTAGGTAAAGTTAGCCTTATCTGAAATCGCCTCCAAGCAGCTTTGTCAAGCAGTGTTTCATGATTGGTGGCTGCAATTACAATTACATAGCTAGGTAAAGAATCTATCTGGAGCAACAGTGAGCTGACTACACGCTTAATTTCGCCTGTTTCATGTATATCACCACGCTCTTTCCCCAATGTTTCAAATTCATCAAAGAATAGAATGCATTGACGAGTCTTAACATATTCAAATAATTTAGCAAGACGCAAAGCAGTCTCTCCTAAGTAAGAGCCAACTAGACTTTCATACTTTACTGTATGGAATGGTAACATTAACGATTCTGCAATAGCTTCTGCAAGAGATGTTTTACCGTTACCAGGAGGTCCGATAAGTAAGAGCTTATTTCGTGGTTCTAATCCATAGGAGCGAAGAAGGTCTGCTCTTAGATGTTCCTCAATAAGTTCATTGCAACTATCTATTACGCTTTTGGGCAGTAACAATTGTTTCAGCTTTTTTACTGGAATTTTTTCAGTAACAAGACTATCACCGTTAGCGTTGCTGTTTTTCGCTGATGACATGGACATATCTTTAGAAGGCATTCTACTAGTAATGTGTAGAATTTCTTCTATTCTGTTTGCTAAAACACCATGTTGTTTTGCTCGTTCTTCAGCGCATATTGCCTCAACAGCTTTACGAAAGTTGATATTGTCGTTATTTAGCCCGTATTTAATAATATCATATAGTAAATCTGCTCTTGCCATATCATTCGCCTCCTTCCTTGTATAATAATTTATAATATAGCATATGCAATATAAGTAGTCAAATTTTATAATTAAACTCCATGTTTGAGTATAAGCGCAGCTTAAATGAAAATGTCATCAATATCCAAATAAAAATTATTCTTATTAATTATACACTATAAAGTTTAAATTATAATATATTTATATTCAATTATATTTTTTTTAGTATATCTTGACATAAATCTATATAAAAAGAAATCTTTTAAGCTAAAATAGTGATGTATAATCAAGTTTTTTGGTATACTTATATACAAATGGTAAAAGCTTTATAGTGATCCTTATTCATTATTCACTGTTATTTGTAGG
>WQUF01000062.1 GCA_009785875.1 Oscillospiraceae bacterium
AAAGATGAGAATATAACCATAGAACAGCTTCAAAAGGAAATCAATAGAGTAAAATCCCTTGTACCAGAAAAGACTAAAATAACTATAGAGGTGAGCAAAAAGCTTTTAAATCCATTGATGCAGCATCTTTTAGATTTCAAAAGAAATAACGCAATGGAACAAGCCGGAAGGATGCAGGGTAAATTTAAAAATGTGTTTAGTGTAAGATTCAACGAAAAAGATTTAGGTTACTATAAAGGCATGATCGATGAAATTGTACTAAAGAAATTATTGTCAAAAAATATGATGGATATGGCGAAAATAAAAGCATAAGCGAATAGATAAAGTTTTAATTTTATTAAAATTTTTATAAAATGAACTTGGGGTAAGAGATGAAGCATCAAACGATTGTTCGCCCAAAATCGACTAGGGTTGTTTGCTGTGCAATGAATAAATTTTAGGCAAAAAAAATAGATCTTTCTTTATTTGAAAAATCCACTTTGATTAAAATTCTATTGAAAAAGCATTTTTTATTTTTCAAAATATTCACTCTAAATTCATAGTTCTTGGAGTTAATTTTTCGATAAATTACGACTATTTAAGCTTTGGAAAGCAATTCAACTGTGTAATTATCCAAAGTGTCTCCTCCTTAATGATGAGAGGGCTTCCCTTGCATCGATTAACTTACCATTAGTGATATACTCTGCTTCTGCTTCTGCTATAGCATCATCTAATTCATATTCACCAAGCATTGCCTCGTAAGTTTCTATGCTCATTACTACTAGATCACCATATCCGTTTTTTGTAATGAAAACTGGCTCTTCATTAGAATGGCACAATTCAGAAATCTCATTTGTATTTCTTAAATCTGTTATTGGTCTAATCTGTGGCATAACATAGCCTCCTTTTTGTACATAATTATATCACTATTATATGCAAAATACAAATGTCATATTACTTTTATTTTAAAAAACCTATTCTATTATATGCACAAAATCCACACTTTGCTCTATAATATATATAAACGAGGAGTTGATAAAGTGATCTCAATAGAGAGAAAAAAGACCAGAGAAGTTTTAATTAAAGGTATAAAAATCGGTGGTAATAGTCCTATTGTAATTCAATCCATGACAAACACAGACACGAGGGATTCAAGTGCTACTATAAATCAAATCAAATCCCTTGCTGAAGAAGGCTGTGAAATCGTCAGATGTGCTGTTCCCGACATGGAAGCAGCTGAAGCTATAAAAGAAATTGTATTAAATTCACCAATATCCGTTGTAGCAGACATCCACTTTGACTATAGGCTCGCCCTTAAATGCATCGAAAATGGAATCTCAAAAATCAGGATTAATCCTGGAAATATAGGCTCCATGGAAAGAGTTCAAATGGTAGCAAATGCATGTAAAAAAAAGAATATCCCCATCAGAATCGGTGTAAATTCAGGCTCATTGTCAAAAGATATTTTAAACAAATATAGTGGAGTAACACCGGAAGGATTAGTGGAAAGTGCTCTGGAGCATGTATCGATTTTAGAAAAAGTGAATTTTAACGATATAGTGATTTCGATTAAATCTTCTGATGTTTTAACCACAATAGAGAGTTATAGACTTTTATCAGAAAAAGTGGATTACCCTCTTCATCTAGGAGTAACAGAAGCAGGCACAACTTTAAGAGGAGCTATAAAGTCATCTATCGGAATAGGCACTTTGCTTTATTTAGGAATTGGAGATACGATTCGTGTATCATTGACAGCAGATCCAATTGAAGAGATCTCCGCTGCAAAAGAGATTTTAAAATCCTTAGGTTTAAAAAAAGAAGGGATAGTCTTCGTATCCTGCCCCACTTGCGGAAGGACTGAAGTTGATCTCATAAAGATTTCACAAGAAATAGAAGAAAAGCTAAAAGGTGTAAAGAAGAACATCAAGCTCGCCATCATGGGCTGCATCGTAAATGGACCAGGTGAATCTAGAGATGCCGATATTGGAATAGCAGCAGGAAAAGGCGAAGCTCTCATCTTTAAAAGAGGTGAAATAATTAAAAAAGTCAAAGAAAGCGAAATAATCCCTGCTCTCATGGAGGAAATAAATAATTTTTAGTGTATACTATATTTAGAAAGGATTGATTCTATGCTCAATTTTACATATGAAAATGCTACAAAAATGATATTTGGCAAGGGAAGCGAAAATAGCCTTTGCGATGAGATTAAGCCCTATGGAGACAGAGTTTTGCTTCATTATGGAACTTCCAGCATCAAAAAGAGCGGCTTATACGACAAGATAGTGAACATGTTAAATGAAAATGGCATCTTCTTTAAAGAACTTGGAGGAGTGCAGCCAAACCCTAGGCTTTCCTTAGTTTATGATGGAATTAAGCTTGTAAAAGAAAATGATTTAAATTTCATATTAGCTATCGGTGGAGGTTCTTCTATAGATTCTTCCAAGGCAATAGCTATAGGTGCTCTATACGATGGAGACGTTTGGGACTTCTATATGAAAAAGGAAGTAATTAAAAAAGCTCTCCCTGTTGGAGTTATTTTAACCATATCTGCAGCAGGAAGCGAAACCAGCTTTAATAGCGTTATTTCAAATG
>WQUF01000063.1 GCA_009785875.1 Oscillospiraceae bacterium
TTTTTAATCCTTTTAAGTTTTTATATTCTATTTTTATTATAATAGTCAGGCTCTAGAAAATCAACATATACTCGAGATCGACATAGTTTTATAAAAATAACTTAAGTTCAAATAAGAATCGCAGTTTGGTAAATATTAAAGCTCGCAAGTATATCATCATCAGTCAAAGAAATCAAAGAATCGATATGTTTTTTTGGTATAACTACAATATGAGATTTATAAGAAGGTCTAGTGTGATAGAAAGCAAGTACATTTTCAGTCTCCATTATTTTTTCCACTTTGGTCTTATTGCTTAAAACTTCATCACAATAAAAATCGCTCAAATCATCATCTCCTTAAAATTATAAGCTACGAAAATATATCAGTTTTAACTGCTACCATATCTACTTAAAAATATGGAAATCAATTCATCTAATATGGGTTCTGCAAATTTTAGGGTTGCACCATCGGACATCAATGCACCCCACGTTAAGCAGCCCTCCACCATTCCATAAAACATTCGTGCAGCAAGTTCGGAGGATTCAAAATTCATTTTTCCATCTGCTTTTGCTGAGTTGAGCCATTCTATGAGTGCTAAATGTGGCTCATATTGCCCTCTAGTAGCTTTTCCAAATTCAATGTTTATTAAAAATGTTGATGTTAATAATCGCGACAGGCCTCTGCGAACTGGGTCGTCAATCAAAAAAAGTTCTGCTTTGGCAAACTCTCGGAGTTGTTCACAGAGGGGAAGTTCGCTGGAGTATTTAATGGGTTTTAAGTTTTCTCTTTCTTTTAAAAATTCAGCTACGATGGCTTGAAAGAGGAGTTCTTTGCTCTGGAAATGGTTATATACAGTGCGTTTTGATACTCCGGAAACTTCGGCTATTTTATCCATACTCGAACCTTCGAAGCCATTTTTGGTAAAAACTTTAACAGCTCCATTCAAAATTAATTGCCGTTTTATATTGGTATCACGCACATTTTTCTTTTTTATTTCATTTGACATATAATTCCCTCATAAAAATTAAACTAAACAGTGTAGTTTACTATTGATATATATTACACTGTATAGTATACTTTATTTGTTAATATAACGCAAGTTTTTATGATAGGGAGGAAAAAGTGTTATAATAAATGAAAGAAAACAAAAAGGGATTATTTTTGCTACTAGGACTTAGTTTGGTAACTCAAGCTACAACAAGCCTTGTGGGTGGGCTTATTGGAATTGGACCATTTACCCAAGTCGAAGACATGGCTATTACTATGAACAATATTAAAGGGAATATAAGCAGTATTTATCTTGGGATGTTTTTGCAAATAGTGACGGCACTTGTGATTGTCGTACTTGCAGTAGCACTATATCAAGCTTGCTATCATTCAGGGAAAACTGCTGCCATCATCGCTGTAGGACTTTATTTGACAGAGGCAATTATTCATATAATTGGTCAGGTTGTGATATTTGAAATTGCCGAAATCAGTCTGCAATTTACAGCCACTGGCGACACATCACTTCTAACTATTGCCAAGTTGATGTTTGCATCCAGAGATTTTATCAGCGCAATCACCATGATGCCTTTCGGGTTTGGTGCTATATTATTTTACTATCTAATAACTAAAGCTAAAGTAATCCCCAAGTGGCTTGGTTTATGGGGAATGATAACTGTGTCATTCATACTTGTGGGATGGTCTTTAGAGGCGTTTAATGTCGTTTCTGTTCCATTTGTCATTTACATTCCTTATGTGCCTTGGGAATGGGTTGCAGGTATATTTATTTTCACAAAGGCTTTAAGAAGCTAAAAACAACACTATAAGTTCGTAATACCGTACTTCGCATAATTTAACTTGAAATGTTGAATCAATTTTACCCTCCACTTAATTACATTCGCTAAAGAATTCTGCTATTTTTTTAGTTGCATCCATTGGATCGATCAACATACCATAAGTGCCAAACATTATAGAGCGAAGCTGTTCAACATCATCAGTTCCTTCACCACTACCATCGATAAGCATACAAATGGTACTGAGAATACCAGGGAGATTTTCTCGCAGATATGCATCCTTATCAGGTTGTTTTAAAAAGTTTGGAAGAAGTAACTCCCTGCTTTCTCTTGCATGAGGCAATGATCGTGCAAGCTCTTCGGCTTTCTCGGTATTACCTGATTGTTGATATAAAAAGCATAGTGTTGCATAAATTGTACCACGACCTTTATATGATGTACATTCTTTCAATGCATGTTCGCACAGTTGAATAGCTCGCCTGGTTTCATCTCCTGTTAACGCTAATGTAGTACCTAAACATGACATTAAACCAGAGTTGTTTGGAAATATTTTTAACATCGATTCCATCAAATCGATTATTTCTTTATAGTTTCTTTCTCCACCCAATTCGTGCATTTTCATAAACAGAATTATATCGCAACCCACCAATAAACGCCGAATTTATCAACTAAGTTAAAGCAATATTCATTCCATGGAACCGGTGCAGGACCATTTGGGTTCTCTGTAGTGTGCGCACCCTCACTTAATACATGATACGCTTGATCGACAGCCTCCCTCGTTCCTAAACCCCAGCAGTCGAAAGACATAATAGGCCATTTGCCGTCCTGTATTTCACTTCGACTCATAACTATAGAATCCTCCGCCACAGCAAGCATATCGCGTTCACCAAACATCAATGAAACGTGTTCGTATGTTCCGTCAGAGTTTTTGAAATTTATCCCAATTGTCCAATTAAAAGCCCTTTGATAAAAAGCTACTGCTTCCACAGACCCTTTTACATAAATTTGACAACCTGTCTGCATAAATTTTACCTCCTAAAATATAGTTGTTTGCACCACTTTACTATATGATGCTAAGTATAATTTTATCATAAATCGAGGTATTTCAAAAATGATCATTTTTAGTTGACGCATTTCTTTTTATAATACCGATAAAATCTAATGGTATCAATGCAGTTAAATTAGATCATATAACTTAGAGCGTCAACTAAATATGAAACACGCCCATAAATCGTAAGCTCCAATTTCAACATTTTAGAAAAAAAGGTTCCTAAATTAATAAAAAATCTTTTCCAAAAATTTCTTAGTATTTCTATAAAAAATTACAATTTTCGCAGAAAGAAGGTCAACTCATCTATGAGCATCTCATATCAACCCAAAGAACAAGTGTTTCAATCCACAGCCCACTAATCATTGTTCACTGTTCAATATTCAATGTTCACTGCTTTGCCCTATTCAGTTATAAATCTCATTTCGATAGTATTTCCTGTAATTTCTTAGCAGTTAATCTATTTACGACATTTTCATCGATTAAATTCTGATCAATATAGTAATTCATTATATTCTGGTCAAAACTTATATTGCAGAAGCGGTTTGCATTGTCTCCAATCATACTTGAGAAATTCATACATGCATATTTCTTTAAATCTATCAAGGTCTCACAAGTTTTACTAAGCAATCTCTTATTTATAGTCACATTAAAGCTTATCTTCTCTGGCACCAAATCCTTTGATTTATCGATTAACTCTTTAATACTCTCTAAAGTGTTTTTTCCATCTCCATTGCCTATTATGAATTTTACCTTATGAAAGCAGTTTATATCCTTAAAATCTATATTCTCCAAGATCATCCTTTGAACATCATGATTCACCTTTGCAAATAGTCTTGCTACTTGTAGGTTTATCCTCTTTTCAAAAAGCAGTGTCTTAATCTCTTCAGATAGATTTCCTAAAACCAGGTAATTGTAAATCGACGAAGTGGACATCATAAATTCTTCTGCCAATTGCAATGCTATATTTGATTCTTTTTTAAACTTCTTTGATTTTTTGAGCAATGCGTGCCTATCCAGAATCATCCTTATGAACACATCCTGTGGAATGGTCCTATACCTGAAGTTTAAATCTAATATCATCGTTCTGAGATAATATTCATCTACTTTTTCTGAATCTAATACGAAGCAGACTGGATATTTATATTTATCCAAAGGATTGCGCTTATACAAGTTCTTTAGAGCAGTTACCCTGGATTTTCCCTCAAGAACAGTGTATTTCCTGTAATTTGGATGGCTCAACACGATGATTGGATTGATTAAGCCAATTGTTTCTATTGAATTCATCAAAGATATAAGCTGAGCCTCATTTGGAAGAGGGAAATAAGCCCAATTTGATGGTGCATCTTCCAATAGAGCGATATCTATCTTTTGAACGTTCTCCATGATATTCACACCTTCAGAGAAGTTATTGAATCTCTTCTTTTGGATTTTCAGCTCATATAATCTGTCTTCTTCTAATTGTTCCTCGGTTTGGGGGAAAGAAAAAGTCTCTAGTTTAGGTTTTCTGGGATCATTACAAACGTAACAACTTGGTGTAAGGTCTTCTCCAAAAGTGGCTTCAGCAATAATATTTTGCATAAATAAATCCTCCAATTATAATTCATATTATATACTATGATAAAAATAGTTCCATAGTGAATGCTATGGAACTAAAATTTAAAATTTTTCTTCTACAGTAGTTATTTTTGTAATACCAACTATAGATTTGAATGGGCTACCCATATATTGACCTCTGTTTTCGATCAATTTGTTTGCTACAGCGGTTAGTTCTGATTCGGAAGCAGTTGAAATCAGATCCTTTATTGTTACATTGCTGGTAGACCCATTATCTAATTTAAATGTTATTTTTGCACTTATCTTATCCATTTTATGCCTCCACTATCAGATACGATAAATCTTGACGTACTTCTTTTACCGCACTGGATAATACGGTTTGTATGCTGGTGCTGATATCTAAAAGTTCGTCAGTAGTGTTATCTTCTTGAATGAAGTTAAATCTCTGATTTCTTTTCAGCAATTTAGCTTCATCTGAAAGCATGTCATAGGATAAAACAAGTGTACAATCCCTTAGTACTTTTATACCCATAAAAAAAGTTCCTCCTTTTCTTAGCTTAATTAAAAGCACTTTTCATTTATATCTTATTCATTTGCTCTAGAAAAGGTGATACAATTTAAAAATTAATTTAGTAGCTAAATCATTCAAAAGAAAATAAAAATCGCATATAATATTATAAGATATTAAATTAGAAAGAAGAAGAATATGAAATATGATTTTAAGGATTGATGCGCTAAAGAAAGCATTTTATGAGGATTCGAGGTGAATTTATTGATTGAAATTTTAGCTCCTGGTGGCAGCAAGGAATCCATCTACGCTGCAGTTTTAAATGGTGCAAATGCTGTATATGTTGGAGGAAAAAATTTTTCTGCAAGGGCATTTGCAAATAATTTAAGCGATGAAGATATGGAGGAAATAATAAAATATTGCCACAATTATTCGGTAAAGGTTTATGTAACTTTAAATATACTCATTAAAGAACAGGAAATTCAAGCAGCTTACAGATATATAGATTTTTTATATAAAATTGGTGCAGATAGCATAATCATTCAGGATTTAGCTTGCATAGAATATATTAAAGAAAGATATCCAGGCTTTAAAATCCACGGATCCACTCAAATGACCATACATTCTTTATCTGGGGTTAAATTTTTAGAGAAGATCGGGGTGAATAGGGTGGTCTTAGCCAGGGAACTTAGCCTTGAAGAAATAAAATATATATCGGATAATTCAAAATTAGAATTGGAAGTTTTTGTCCATGGAGCTCTTTGCATTTCTTATTCTGGAGCATGCCTTATGAGCAGTTTAATTGGATCCAGGAGCGGAAACAGAGGGACATGTGCTCAACCTTGCAGAACAAAGTATACATTGAAGAGCAGCAAGTTTAAAGAAAAAGAAGGGTATATGCTTAGTCCAAAGGATCTGTGTACAATAGATGTTATTCAGGATGTTGTAAAAACTAAAGTCTCGTCGCTAAAGATCGAGGGAAGGATGAAGAGACCAGAATACGTAGCTTGTGTTGTCAAAGAATATAGAGAAGCAGTAGATGAGAACAGCCCGAAAAATGATAAGAAGCTGATGCAGATTTTTAACAGGGAAGGATTCACAAAAGCTCATCTATATAAAAAAGCTGGGAAAGATCTCATGGCTATGACGAGTCCAAAGAATAGAGGATTATATTTGGGCAAAATATTAGAGGATAATTCAATCGTGTTAAATGAGCCTATTTCTCTAAGTGATGGCATAAGCTTTAATGATGATGGGTTTATTATAACTTCAATCTTTAAAGATGATAAGAAAGTAACTTCAGCAAAGGAAAAAGAAAGAGTGGTGATCTTTCCTAAAAAATATAAAATAGGGGATCATATTTATAAAACCTTGGATGAAAAATTGACTAAAAGCTTGGAAGAGAGCTATAAAAATATATTTTTAAATAGCATAAATATACCGTTAAAGGTTTATTTTGTGCCTGGTGAGAGGTTTAAACTTGAAGCAAAATTTAATGGTGTGTCATTTATACATATGGGAGAAGAGCCTGAAATTTTCTCAAATGCACCTATATCAAAGGATAAGCTTAAAGAGCTTTTAGAAAAGAGAAAGGACACTAATTTTAAGTTCTCGCCAATAGATTTTGAAAGATTTGAGGAAGGCTTTTTAAATGTTTCAAAGATAAATCGTTCAAGGAGGCAGCTTATTTTATATATTGAAAACTACATGAATAGAAGGATAGTTTCCTATAAAAAAGATGCAATTCATCTAGCTAAAAAATGTAAACTGGATGAAATACCAAAAGCACTTATAGGAGTTAAAACAAAGGATCAATTAAGTGCAGCAAAATCTTTAGGCTTTAACGACTTTTATATAGATCCATTTATGAGAAATAATAAGCTTAGCATAGATGATTTTACTGATGAGGGATTATATTTACACGTGGAAGCCATAGTAAAGGATGATTTTAATATTACTACAGATAAATTTAAAGGCATTTTAACGTCGAATTTAGGAATAATAAATGACTTTTACGATAAAATTCCCATCATCGGTGATTATAAATTGAATATATGCAATTCAAAATCGCTGGAATTATACGATGAATTCGTCGATTTGTTCAATTTATCTCTTGAACTAAACTATGATGAATTCATAGAGGTTGGAAAAGAATACAAAGCAAATATTATGTATTTTATTTACGGCTATGTAGAAAATATGGTTAGTGAATATTGTCCTATTGGATCGAATTATGGAGATTATGATAAAGGTAGATGCTCTATGCCTTGTAATAAAGATACCTTTTATTTAAAAGATAGAGTAGGGGAAGAATACGAAATTACAACAGATTGCAATTGTAGATGTTATATCTTAAATTCTAAACCTTTAAATTTAATTCCTTATGTGAAAAATTTAGAGAACGTGGTCGATTGTTTTAGGCTAGATTTTAATCACGAAGATTATGACGAAACTAAGAAAATTCTAAATAGTTTCATAAATAAAAAATTTTCATATAATAATAAGAGCTATACTATAGGTCACTATAAACAAGGAGTAGATTAGTCATGGAAAAGAGAGTGTTTAGGACCCTTGAATTTAATAAGATCCTGGATAAAATAAGCGATTACGCAATTTGCGATGGAGGGAGGAGGATCATAAATGAAATAAGCCCCTATGACTCTATATACGAAATCGAGAAAAGCTTAAACGAAGTGGATGAAGCCATGAGGATTTATATAAAAAAAGGAACTCCTCCATTTGAAGGAGTTTACGACGCTAGCGAGGCTATTTCTTTAGTTTCTAAGAATTACACTTTAATACCAATGCAGCTTCTTAGAATAGCTTCTATTTTAAGAGCAGCGAGGAATTTTAAAAAATATATTGAGAGAAAAGAAGAAGATGAGAAATTCGTAAATTTAGAAGAGATACTTTTAAATGTAAGGGATCTTAAAAAAATCGAAGATAAGATTTTTAATGCCATCATCAGCGATGATGAAATCTCAGATAGAGCGAGCCAAGCTTTATTCAACATAAGGAGATCATTAAAAGAAAAAAATAATTCAATAAAGGATAAACTTGGCTCATTAGTAAAAAACTATTCAGGATATCTTCAAGATAATCTCTACACAATAAGAGGGGAAAGATATGTTATACCTGTAAAAGCCGAAAACAGGCAATTTGTTCCAGGGCTTGTGCACGACCAGAGTTCATCAGGAGCCACATTGTTTATCGAGCCTATGAGCCTTGTGGAATTAAATAACGACATCAAAGAATTGAAGCTCAAAGAGCAGGCTGAAATACACAGGATACTCACAGAATTATCAAATGATCTGTATAAAGAATATGATAGTGTGAAGATAAATGAGGAAATCGTATATACCATGGATTATATATTTGCGAAAGCTAAATATGCTTATGAAAATGATTGCTTTATGCCTAAAATATCCAAGGAAAAGCATGTAGATATTATTCGAGGAAGGCATCCTTTGATCAATAAGAGCACTGTAGTACCTCTTGATTTATATTTAGGAAAGGATTTTACGATACTCGTTTTAACTGGACCAAATACAGGCGGCAAAACCGTTACCTTAAAGACTTTGGGGCTTATACATTTAATGGGATTAAGCGGTATTTTAATTCCAGCATCGGAAGGCTCCACTTTAGGTTTTTTTAATGATATATATGCAGATATTGGAGACGAGCAGAGCATAGAGCAGAGCCTCAGCACATTTTCATCTCACATGAAAAATATAGTATCTATAATAAAAAATGCAGATAAGAACAGCCTGGTTCTATTAGATGAATTAGGAGCCGGAACTGATCCCACAGAAGGTGCAGCACTTGCTTTTTCTATTTTAGAGACGTTAAAAAATAGAGGATCTTTTGTATGCGCAACTACACATTATAGCGAGCTTAAAACATATGCTTTAAAAAGCGAAGGTGTTATCAATGGCTCAGTTGAGTTCGATGTTGAGACATTAAAACCAACGTACAGGCTTTTGATTGGAATACCAGGAAAGTCAAATGCTTTTGAGATATCAAGAAGGCTTGGGATAAGCGATGATATCATAGAAATAGCAAAGGAAAGCATATCGTCTCACGTTTTAGAATTTGAGGATGTAATACAGAACCTTCAAAAGAGCAGCATCGAAGCTAAAATCTATGCTGAGGAGGCTGAATCTTTAAAACTGGAAGCAAACAAATTAAAAGAAAAATACGAAGAAAAATTAGCCGGTATCAATAATTTAAGGGAAAACATCATGGAAAATGCAAAGGATGAAGCTAGAAAGCTTGTAGCTGATGCAATCAATGAGTCAGATGAAATTTTAAAGAGGATGAGAAAGCTTGAAATAGAAGGCAATAGCAAGAATGCATTAGAAGAAGAAAAAAAGAGGTTAAATGAGGTATATTCCAAAATGGAATCTTCAATTTCAAAATTTGAAGATGGTGAAGTGATAAAAGATGTTGCAATGGGAGAAGAAGTATACCATAAAACCTTAAATCAAAATGTGACAATACTATCGTTGCCTGATTCTAAAGATGAAGTATTGGTGCAAGCTGGAATAATGAAAGTAAAAGCAAAATTAAAGGATTTAAGGCGAAACATTAAAAATAAACAGGAGAAAAAAATAACAAAGCGTGAAGCAAATTTAAGGCTTAGTAGCGTCTCAAACTCCATTGATTTAAGAGGTATGGATTCTTTGGAAGCGAGCTATTTAACGGATAAATACCTAGACGATTGTTTTTTAGGAGGATTATCCGTTGTGACTATAATACATGGAAAAGGGACAGGAGTCCTTAGAAATTCAATAACGCAGATGTTAAAAAAACATTCACATGTAAAATCATTTAGGCTTGGAGAATATGGTGAAGGCGGAAATGGGGTAACTATTGTAGAAATAAAAAGATGATGGATTTAAAATACTATCTGAAGAGGATTTAAAATGAACGATAAATTTAAAAGATTGATTTTTGTATTTTTAGCTGTATTGATCAGCATTTTTATAATTATTTTCATCGTATATATCATGGCAAAACCTACTGAACAAGAGATTTCGTATTCTGATTTTTTAAATAAAGTTTTAGCTCATGAAGTAAAGTCAGTTAAAATTACATCTAACAGGATTGAAATAATGCCTGTAAATAATGGTATCATTAAATATAAATATATAACTGGGATAATGGATGACCCAAATTTAGTAAATGTTTTAAGGAACAATGATGTGGATTTTTCTGCTCAAATTGTTGAACAAGATTCAGTCTTCTCTGCCTTTTTATTCTGGAGCCTTCTTATGGTATTAATTGCAGTATTATGGTTCTTTTTATTTAGAAATGTAATTGAAAAGAGCGGCGGAGGAGTCATGTCATTTGGTAAAAACGCATCTAAAATATTTGGAGAAAAGAAAACTGGGATTACTTTTAAGGACGTTGCTGGGCAGGAAGAAGCAAAGGAATCTTTAGTTGAAATTGTAAATTATCTCCACGATCCAGCCGCTTATATCGCAATTGGAGCTAGGCTTCCAAAAGGTGCACTTTTAGTTGGACCTCCTGGAACTGGAAAGACACTCCTCGCAAAAGCTGTAGCAGGAGAAGCAAACGTGCCTTTCTTTTCCATATCTGGTTCTGATTTTATCGAGATGTTTGTTGGAGTTGGAGCATCGAGGGTTAGAGATCTGTTTAAAAAAGCAGATGAGAAGGCTCCATGCATCGTATTTATAGATGAAATCGATGCAGTTGGGAAGACAAGAGGTGGTTCTTTAGGTGGTAACGATGAAAGGGATCAGACTTTAAACCAGCTTCTATCAGAAATGGATGGATTTGATTCTTCAAAAGGTGTTGTGATTTTAGCTGCTACAAATAGGCCTGAGACATTAGATCCAGCTTTAATGAGACCTGGAAGATTTGACAGGCAGATAATTGTGGAGAGGCCGGATTATGCAGGAAGATTATCTGTTCTCAAGGTTCATATTAAAAACGTCAAAGTAGGCAGTGATATCAACCTAGAATTCATAGCGAGAGCGACACCTGGAGCTGTAGGAGCAGATCTTGCAAATATTGTAAATGAATCAGCTCTGCGGGCCGTTAGGATGGGTCGAAACTATATAATACACGAAGATCTGGAGGAATCAATGGAAGTGATAATTGCAGGGAAGCAAAAGAAGGATAGGATTCTTTCTCCATATGAAAAAAAGCTGGTAGCTTATCACGAAGTAGGTCATGCTTTGGTAGCAGCACTTTTAAAAGACGCAGCTCCAGTCCATAAGATTACAATTGTTCCAAGGACCATGGGTTCATTAGGTTATACTCTTCAAGTGGATGAAGATGAAAAATATTTGATGTCAAAGGATGATATTTTAAATAAAATTAAAATTTTTATGGGTGGAAGGTGTTCAGAAGAAGCGGTTTTTAACACTCTCACCACAGGAGCAACCAGTGACATTGAACAGGCTACTAATCTGGCTAGAAATATGGTAACGATGTATGGGATGTCAGACGAATTTGGAATGGTAGCTCTTGAAAGCATGCAAAATAAGTATTTAGATGGAAGGACTATTATGAATTGTTCAGAGGAAACTGCAACAAAGGTGGACGATGAAGTAAAATCCATCATAAATGGCTGTTATAATTCTTCCATTAGATTGATAAAAGATAATGTTAAAACCATGGATGAAGTGGCAGAATTTTTAATGCAAAAGGAGACTATCACTGGAGAAGAGTTCATGGAAATATTCAATAAAAATAAAGAGCTATTATACGATGAGAACAAGAATATAGAGCTTTTAAAATAAGGGAGTTCTTCTCCTAAGTTAAAAAAAGACAAGCCTATTAAGATTAAACGAAAGGTCAGTACAATATGTTTTTAAACACTTTCATGAGCATTTTTGCATTATTTATTTTTATGATATCGGGTTATTTTTCGGGCAAAAAAGGTTATATCGATGATAAAATAAATGAAGGGATAAATAAAATAGTCTTAAATATCACTTTTCCTTGTTCTATTTTATCTTCTTTCAAGAAGGAATACAATTCTATTGAAATATATAGAGATATTTTAATCTTATTTATAATATTTGTGATATTTAAGTCATTTTGTTTGATTTTAGCTTTGACTTTATTTAAGGAAAAAAAGGATGTTCATCATTCTTCAGATAGATTTTCTGCGGTGTTTTCAAATACTAATTACATGGGGATGCCTATTACTAAGGCAATTTTTGGGGATAAAGCAGTGATATTTACTTCTATATATGTTGTGTTTTCAAGCACCTTAAATAATACGTTAGGAATTTTATTTTTTAAAGGGAAGGCTGATTTTAAAGGATTGATATATTTGTTCTTAAAGCCTGCTATCATTGCAGCTTTTATAGGTATGATTTTGTTTTCGTTTAAAATCGATCTGCCCATTATTTTAAAAAATTCAATTGGTACTTTAGGACCTATGACTACTACTTTAAGCTTTATGTCTATAGGATATGTTCTTTCAAAATCCAATTTTAACAAATTGTTTAATGAGTATAGAGTTTATTTCATATGTGGACTTAGACTAATCATAATACCGCTATGCGCTTATTTTATATTTAATTTTTTTATTAAAGCTACTTTGCTTTTTAATACATTTGTAATCATAGAGTCTATGCCGGTGGCTGCTGTTTCCATCACGTATTCAAGTTTATACAAGCCCAAGGACTTAGAGTATATGTCTAAAGTAGTGTTTTTATCTACTTTGATTTCTCTATTGACCATACCCATTATTGCTACGATGATTTCAAAATAAATATCTAAGAAAGGATATAATATGTTTTACAATACATTTATTAGCATTGCCATATTGATAATATTCATGGGAGTTGGCTATTTTTCAGGATTTATTAAGTTTATCACAGACGAGGTCAATGAAGGCTTAAATAAAATAATCTTAAATATTACCCTTCCATGTATGATAATAGCATCATTTAAACAAGAATATAATACACCAGGTGTATATGAAAATATGCTAATACTTTTCATCTTATATATCATATTTAAAGCAATATGGTTTATAATTTCACTTATATTATATAAAAAAAATAAAGATCATAATGTTTCGACAAATAGATTTTCAATTCTATTCCCAAATTGTGGATATATGGGCATTCCGGTGTCACAAGCCGTCTTTGGGAATCAAGTTTTGATCTATACTGCTATATATATAATGTTTTTTAATATTTTTACTTATAGTTTGGGTATTGGCATTTATAGAGGCAGTGGTAAAATAAATGTCAAAGAAAATGTAAGAATCATGTTGAATCCAGTAATTTTTTCTGTTTTTATTGGGCTTGGTATATTTGTTTTAAAAATCACACTGCCGCAAATACTATTAAATCCTATAACATCTTTAGGAAATATGACAACGCCTCTTAGTTTTATAGTTATTGGGTATTCACTTACAAAATCCAGTTTAAAAGAAGTCATTAAAGGGAAAGCTCAATATATTATATGCGCTTTAAAATTAATTGTGATACCAATTACAGCTCTTCTTATCTTCAGACCGTTTTTGGGGAACAATTTAATTTTAAACGATTTTGTAATAATTGAAGCTATGCCTGTTGCAGCAGTAGCAATAGTCTTTGCAAATAATTTTAAAAAACAAGAGTCAGAATATGCTTCAAAAGTTACGTTTTTAACAACTATTTTAACCATCGTCACAGTGCCTTTAATTGCTTTTATAATCAGTATTTGGAGGTGATTTCATGGAACCATTAGCAAGTAGATATAGGCCTTTTACTCTAGAACAAATAGTAGGTCAGGAACATATAATAGGTAGTGGGAAGATATTAAATAGGATAATAAATTCTGGTCATATGATAAACATGATATTTTATGGACCGCCTGGTACGGGCAAAACGAGCCTGGCTAATATCATCGCTAAATCTATGAATATGAATTTCTATAAATTAAATGGTACCATCGATGCTACAAAGGATATAAAAGAAGTCTTGGATGATTCATCGACGCTTTTAGGCTATAAGGGTATACTCTTATACATAGATGAAATACATCATTTTAATAAAAAAACTCAGCAGCTTCTATTAGAATATATAGAGAATGGTAAAGTCAATTTAATAGGGAGTACAACAGAAAACCCGTATTTTTATATCTTTTCTGCTCTGCTCAGCAGGTGTACAGTGATTGAATTTAAAGAAGTTTCTTCAAAAGATATATTGATTTTATTAAAAAACACCATTAAAAGATATGAAGAAGATCACCATGTTAAAATAACTTACGACGAAAATGCTTTAATTGATATAAGCGAATATTCATCTGGTGATGCCAGAAGAGGGGTAAATATATTAGAATCCATAATAGAGATTTATTTTGCTTATGAAAAAGATATTCATATCGATGTTGAATGCTTAAAAGATATTCTTCAGGATAAAGTTATGAAGTACGATAGAGATGGAGATGCCCACTATGATATATTGAGTGCATTTCAGAAATCAATACGTGGAAGCGATGAAAATGCAGCTCTTCATTATTTAAGTAGGCTTATAAAATCACAGGACTTGATTTCCATATGTAGAAGGTTAATGGTGACAGCTTGCGAAGATATCGGTCTCGCATATCCGAATAGTATACCCATAGTAAAATCCTGCATAGATTCGGCTGTTCAATTAGGATTTCCTGAAGCTAGAATTCCACTTTCAGATGCTGTGATTCTCCTCTCTAAACTTCCAAAATCAAATTCAGGAGTGTGTGCAATAGATGAAGCTATGAATGATATAAACACAAGAGATATAGGTGATGTGCCCATGCATTTAAAGGATGGCCATTATAGTGGAGCGACTAAAATGGGGAGAGCCTTAGATTATAAATATCCACACGGGTATCCAAATAATTTTGTAAAACAGCAATATCTTCCGAACAAATTGATGAATAGGCAATATTATAAATATGGGGATAATAAATTTGAAAAATCTTTGAAGGATTATTGGGATAAGATCAAGAAGGATTGATTTGGCAAAATGGTTCCAGAGGAAGAAAGGCAAAAATATTTAATGAGTTAAACAAGAGGTGATGAGTATTTTGAAAAAATCAAGTCGGGCTTTGCTGATAATAAATCCTATTGCAGGAAAGGCGAAAACTGAAAAGAAAATTGAAGAAATAGTATACTTACTTAAAAAAAATATAGATGTTGTAACACCTCTTATCACTTCAAAGAAAGGTGATGCTACAGAATTTGTATATGAATATGCAAAAAATCATGACATTGTAATCTGCTGTGGTGGTGATGGGACTTTAAATGAAATAATATCTGGATTAATGAAAATAGAATATTCAATTTCAATTGGATTTATACCAGCAGGAACTACAAATGATTTGGCAAATACTCTTGATATTTCAACAGATATTAGAAAATCAATTAGATCTATTATCGATGGAAGACCACTTTACCACGATGTTGGAGTAATAAATGATTCACATTATTTTTCGTACATTGCATCTTTTGGTGCTTTTACTAAGGTTTCATATGATACACCACAGTGGCTTAAAAATAAATTTGGACATTTTGCCTATGTTCTCGATGGAATAAAGAGCTTTAATGAAATTAGACCATATAAAATTAAGATTAAGACAGAGGATTTTGAAGAAGAAGGCGAATTCGTATTTGGTAGCATATCTAATAGTCTATATATTGGAGGAGTTGTAAAATTAAATACAAGCGAAGTTTCATTGAACGATGGGAAATTTGAAGTTCTCCTTATCAGAAACCCACATAATCCTGTTGAATTAAGTGGGATTTTATACGGAATTAGTCAAAAAAAATATGACAGAAAATATATAATATTTTTGCAGACAAGTGAAATTTATCTAAGCTTTCAAGAGGAAACAGATTGGACCTGTGATGGAGAACACTTAAGGCTAGGAAAAGAAGTGTATATAAAAAATTCTCATAATGCAATAAAGCTTATCCTATAGAAACATAATCACATATTCGTGCATAGAATGTATTGTAACTAATTTTAAAAACTATAGGAGAAATAATATGGACGCATATGGAAAGATTATTATATTGGCTGTACTTGGAGAGGCTATAGTAGAGAACTTAAAGGTCGTCTATGAAGATGGCAAGTTTAAAAAAGATAGAATTTTTGCCCTTTTCATTTGTTGTATGGTTACTACGTTTGCAAGATGTGATATATTCGAAATTGTAGGGATTTCTTTTTTGTTACCGGTAGTTGGTCAGTTGTTTACTGGGATTTTGATTTCGAGAGGTGCTGGTGCTGTTCACGATTTATTGAAATTGTTAGAAAAAAAGTAGAGAATTCTTAAAAGAATCAGGCACAAAGCTGATTTAAAAAAAGCTTTGTGCCTGATCTAGAAAAACTAACTCATTCAACAACTTAAGCACTGAGATTACGGATGATGATCCATTATATTTTATTCATAAGTTCATAAAATAGAACTTAAATTTTTAATCATAAACAGAAAAAGAGCCTTTTATTTTTAAGATCACATTTTTTAAGGAATAAGGTGCAAAGCTGATTTTAAAAAAGCTTTGCACCAGTGTTAAAAGAACAATGTTAATTGAATAATTGAAGGTATTATATTCTATTCAGAAAATAATAAAATAGAACTTGAATTTTTTAATTACTAATTCCCACCCAATATTGTTAATAGAAATTTGCATCAATAAATGTTATATTATTAGTATCAATTTTTTAGTTTTGAAGGAGGATATAAATAATTACTAAATACGTATACAAATATATTTAAAAATTATATAATATATTCATAAGGAGGTATCTTTATGGGTAATTATAAACCAAAAGAATTTGCCGAAATGTTGGGAGTCTCAGTAATAACCCTTCAAAG
>WQUF01000064.1 GCA_009785875.1 Oscillospiraceae bacterium
ATGTGAAGTCTAACTATTGCATCATAATCTGCAAAAGTTGACTGTTTAACTTTAAGTGCCATTACTGTCAGCCATTTATCCGCTATATCTGATACTTTTACTGTAGGTAGTACTGGTTTAGGAGGTTCTTGAGATATGGAATTTAAACGCTTTTTTAACTCAGTATAAGTTTTGGCATAAACGTATCCATAGATTAATTTTCCGTTATCGTTACGACCTTTTGGGTATCGCCCTTCCCAACGACCGTCTTTCCTTTTATAAATATTGCTTCCTGTTCTAGGCATAATCATTAACTCCTTAAATTAATATGGGCTATGTAAATCATACACATATATTAGGAGCAATTAACGATTGTATTTGACTATATTTATGACTATTTAAAGGTTGTAAAAGTGAATAAATCAAATAAAACAAGCGATAAAATGGTTATAATAACAAAATTAACCTTGATTTATTTTGTAAAAATATAAAAATCTTGTATAAATCTATTGAGATTTTTGTCATTACAGTTTAGAATAAATTTTATAAAGAGATGTATTTATTTCGTCAATGATGATACTTGACGTATTTTTTAGTTTATCTTATTGCAGCCTTTTGGCTGTTTTTTCTTTTCTCTCTAGTTTTATTATATTCATCTCATCAATTTTGTGTGCTTCTATTTTTTCAGAGTTTGGATTCTTCTATCAAAGAAATCTATGAACTCATGGCAGACATAAAAATTAGACTCAACTGGTTCCTAAATCCTAAAAAATCTTTTCCAAAAATTACCCCATCTTTTTCTCTTTTTTTTACTAAGACTACAGAACTTTCCTATGTAAGCATACAGCAAATACTCCTTCTAATCCGCATCCAAGGAGACAAGCATTACGAAGGGTTCGCACCAATTGATAAGAATCGACCCTTTCCTATCTCATATTCAATTGTGTACCTCAGCATCTTTTTAATTCGTCTCTATTCTTTGCTCTTACTACATTAAAATTTTTCTCATCTATCATATTCTTCTCTAAATAGAATTTGATTTGTTTCTCATCGTAAGCGATTTTGCAATATCTATCCGCATTCTTTGCCTTAAACACATGCTCAAAGTTTAGTATCGCATATTTCTTAAAACCAGCTGCAAATTCAAAAAACTTATCCACCAAATGCCTTACCACAGTGAATTTAAAATTAACCTTGTATGGCACCAATTTTTTTGCAGCTTCAATCATGGAAAGCAGTTCAGGGAGTGTTACATCATCTTTGTGCGTTAAAAGTTTCATCATATGAATTGAATTTACATTCTCAATTCCGAAATTCTCTAATATCATCCTTTGAACATTGTGATTAACTTTAGCTAATAGTCTTGCCGCCTGCATATTGATCCTTTTTTCTAGGAGCAGCACCATAGCTTCATCGCACAATTTTTCAAGGCAAAGGTAATTATAAACCGTACTTTTAGCAATTAAAAACTCATCCGCCAAAGCTTGAGCCAAGTTAATTTCTGCTCTATAGGTCTTCGTGCGCTTTAAAATCGTGTGTCGCTCAATTATTGCTTTCATTAAAGTAGTGTGATCAACGCTGCGATATGAAAAATTGGAATCGATGATCATAGCTCTAAGGAAAAGTTCATCAACTTCGTCAGGATCTAAGACATAGCAAGGAGCATATTTATACTTTAAATTTTGATTATTCGCAAACAGATTTCTAAGAGCAGTTAGCCTGGAAGCTCCACAAATCACAGTATAGTATTCCGTAAGCTTTTCTTTAACTAAGATCAATGGTGTTAGTATTCCCAAAGATTCGATGGATGAAATCAGTGTTATCAATTGCTCTTTGTCTGGTTTTTTAAAATAGTTCCAATTATCAGGGCAGGGGATCATCAAATCTATATCAACATATTGGAAGTCCTTATAAATATTCACTCCATCCGCAAAATTTTTAGCTCTTCTCGAAAGGATCTTCTCTTGCCTATTTCTCTCCATTTCTTCTCTTTCTTCAAAACTGGGATCATTTATAGGGTCAACGATCTCATAAGATGTAATCTGTACAGGGTCGTTTTTAATCCTCGCTGTAGGAAACAAGTCTTCTCCATAATAAGATTCAATATTAAAGCCCAAAGAATTTATATCAAAGCCACTCATTTTTAACCTCACATTATAATATTTTTACTCAATATTATAATATTAATGTTTCATCGATATGTGCAAAAAAGCTACTGCAAAGTTTTTAAAATTTTGTAATAGCTTTTTTATCTTAAATTATTGAAAATTAATCTATAATATCATTTTTTAAAAATATCTTATTTAAATCTATTTTAAGATTGCTAAACATAGTAGGGCTTATGCTAGGATCATAATTTTCCTTTTCATCATCTGGTAAATCATCGATTTCTGATTCATCAACTAAATGCTGTACAATTTTTATTGCCTGTTTCCCGAAAATAGAAAGTAAATTCATCTCTCAACCTTCCTATAACTGCTGCATGGGTAAATAATCCTTCCATATAATAGATTTTACCGTCAATAATCTCTCTAATCATTAATTAAAACCTCATAACCTTTTACTAAATCGAAGGTCTATTTTCTA
>WQUF01000065.1 GCA_009785875.1 Oscillospiraceae bacterium
TCTTCTGAAGCATTAAGTGGAAAGGAAGATATCGATTGCCTTCTTTTAAGATTTATACCCTGATCAGACAAATACTCATAGTATATAACAAGAGAATTTGTCTTTAAAATCTTAGCAATCATTTTTTATACCCTAAATATTGATTTCATTAATAATTATATTTGAATCCATCATAAAATATGCTTATTTATTTTAAAAAATTATTCATACTTTTCACTGATACAATATTCAATATTCATTGTTCATTGTTCATTGCTATTTATCCCTCATAGGTAAGGTTTTTACTTGCAACAGCCATGGATAGATTGAATGATACTGTGAAAAAGGTATCAATCTCTCATAGGTAAGGTTTTTACGATTATAATAAAGAGAACTGCGGAAGAGCAGAAAAAGTATCAATCTCTCATAGGTAAGGTTTTTACCACTGTATATAAGCCATTCTCTATTTATATTATAAACCATTTTACCCTATAATCAAGCTTTTCTTTATCAATTATTGGTCGATCTCTTTTCCTATAAAAATCCTAAACTCATTGGTACTTAACAATTCTAATGGTTTTATTCTTTTTCAAAAATTTAGTTTTTTGATCGACCAATTTTTAAGCCCGAAGTAAACAGTTTTTTTATCATTTTTCTAAACTTTGTTCTTTAAACCACTGATACTAAATGATTCCGATTGACCAATTTATCTTTCTATCTATAAAAAAAATTATTTTTCACTGATACAATGTTCACTATTCATTGTTCATTGCTATTTATCCCTCATAGGTAAGGTTTTTACGAGAGCCGCTTATTACAGGACATGCTCGACCTCGGATTGTATCAATCCCTCATAGGTAAGGTTTTTACTAGGTGGTTTGGCAGGATTTGCAGCCTTTGGATTAACTGTATCAATCCCTCATAGGTAAGGTTTTTACCTGGATGGACGTGCTACAAACAATATTTTTGGGGGGTATCAATCTCTCATAGATAAGGTTTTTACGGTCTTACCAGGAGTAGCAATTGTAATAATATCTAGAGTAAGTATCAATCTCTCATAGGTAAGGTTTTTACCAGATTTTAGAATCATAAAATATGTAATAGACTCTAGTATCAATCTCTCATAGGTAAGGTTTTTACAACTGCATCCAAGCCATTCTCTAATTCTATTATAATCTATTTTAACCTATTATCAAGCTTTTTTTTATCAATTATTGGTCGGTCTCGTTTTTTATAAAAATCCTATGCTTATTGATATTTAACGATTTTAAGAGATATATCCTTTTTTAAAAATTTATTTTTTTGATTGACCAATTTTTAGCCCTAAAAAACTCATTTTTTATAAGATTTTTAAATTTTAACATATTCAAACCATTGAGTTTTGAGCAAAGTATTCACCCCTTCATTTTCAAAATACAGCTTTGCTTATATGGAAGGATTAGGAACTGTTGATGCTGCAAAATGGGTCAAATTTCTAATTGAATATGGGCTGGAATACTCTGTAAATATTGATCTTGTGGATTTTTTTGACAATATAGACCATGAAAAACTGATTATGTAAAGGTTTTAACCAATACTAATTCAGATGGAATAAATATTTTACATGAAGCTGAAAAATTCATAAATGAAAACTTAGGGCTAACGCTTAATAAGAATAAGTCTGGTGTCTTCTCTGTGTTCAATATAGAATATTTAGGCTATAAATTCACAAAAGTAAATGATAAAATCGAAACAATTCAAAATGAACAGAATAAAAATATAATCAATTACGAGACATTTCAAACCTCTGCAATTCAAAAAATAGATCAAAACTATCATTTAATCGCCGATGGCATTCTAACATGAAGGGACTTTACCTTGCTCTTTGAAAACGAGGAAAAGAAGATGTACCTTCCTGTAGAGGTTGTGGATTTTTTAAACATTTACTCTAATGTTACATTTTCATCAGATTTCTTTAAATTTGCAAAAGAAAAAGAAATCATCATAACTTTCTATGATAAATTTGGAAGATATTCTGGTGTATTTCTTCCTCCATATCTTAACCGCTCGTCTAAAACTTTGATTTCTCAAGTTTCTATATTTCTAAATGAAGAAAAACGACTATCTATTGCAAAATTAATTACAGAAGCTTCTTGCCATAATATACGCTCGAATGTTAGATATTATAACAAATATTTAAAAGATGGAAGGCTTTATAAATCTTTAAAGGAATTCGATGAGTTTATTTTAAAGATAGAAAAATGTGAGTCATTAGAGAATTTATTCTTAATCGAAGCTCAAGGGAAAGAAGAATATTTTAGCCGTTTCAATATATTTTTAAAAGACGATAGCTTTGATTTTGAAAATAGAAATAGAAGACCGCCTAAAGATCCTATAAATGCTCTTATAAGCTTTGGGAATACGATCCTTTACCAAATAATCGCAAGAGAAATATATAAAACAGGTTTAGACATAAGGATTTCATTTATGCATTCTCCAAATAAGAGAAATGAGAGCTTGAATTTAGATATCGCCGATATTTTTAAACCAATAATCATCGACAGGGTTATCTTCACTATGATTAATAAAAAGATCATAAA
>WQUF01000066.1 GCA_009785875.1 Oscillospiraceae bacterium
AGATAGAAATTATAATTTAGGAGAAAAGAGTTCCATGAAAAATAGAAAGTTTATTGAAGTTTTTAAGTATATTCTTTTAGGTTTTTTTTCCGGGATAGTATTAATGGTATGTATGGGTTTCGTATTTGAAGCTATATTAAATTTTCATGCAAATCATAATTTTTCAATAGGTAATATGCTTAATATTTTTGCTTTCTTTTTCTCATATTTACCTATTATATTGATTATACTTTACATTATAATTTGTTTATTTAAAGGCGAGAAAATTTTTAATATGACTCATTTATCTTTTTCAATATCATTTTGTTTAACATATTATTTGCTGGTTATCATTATCACAAAAATATTTTCAGATGGATTTTCTCCTTCTCACTGGAGAATATAATTTAAATTTATTGAAAGAGGTAAAGGCCTATTTTTCTATTGTCTAAAATACTTATTGAACATGAGAATTTAACAAAAAAATGATATAATAGAAATAGAAAAAGGAAGGATCAAAAAACATGTTTATAGAAAAACTTAGAAAGCTAAGTAAAGCTATGCAGAATGAACCAGACGACATCGCACTTATAACCCCTTATTGGCGTAAAAAAATTCCAAATGGCGCAAATAGGGAGCTAGAAAAACAGAGTATAGAAAAGTGTGGGTGCTAAAAAATAAAAATAAAAAAGCATTAAACTATTTACATTCAATGCATATATGGTATAATATATGTAGGTACTAAACGTGTAGGTACTAATTTTTTAATGGATGGTTTGGTGATTTTATGTATATTATGAAAAATACGACAGTGATAAATGGGAAAGTATATAATCATTATAAACTAGTTGAGTCATATAGGGAAGATGGAAAAGTTAAAAAAAAACTATTTATAATTTTGGGAATATAGATGAAAATGAAGCTGAACGGCTAAAAAAAGTATTTAGAGTGTATGAGGACCCAGATTTACTCGTACTAAAAAAAGATGAAATAAAAGTTAACCGAAACATAAAATATCTGGAGATAGAAATAGTTAAAACAATATGGGATGAATGGGGATTTGAAAAATTTTCAGATAGATGTAAGTGGCTAGAAGAACTGGTGATATGTAGATGTGTAGAACCTATGGCAAATATAAATATACAGGAATGGTATGAAAAAACATCATTAAGTCTAAGAAAAGACAGCAAAATAAAGGAACTGAACAAATATGATATATACAGAGGATTAGATAATTTAAGAAATTTTGAAAAATCAATACAAGAACATATTTATATGAAAGCATGTGAAACAGGAAAAGATAACTCAATAATGTATTATGATTTAACATCAAGTTATTTTGAAGGATCAACATGCATAATATCGAGACATGGATATTCAAGAGAACATAGAGCAGACTTAAAGCAGATAGAAATAGCACTGTTGGTAACAAAGGAAGGGATACCATATTATTGGAAGGTACTATCAGGAAATACACAAGATGTAACAACGGTTGAGGGAATGATAAAAGAAATAAAAGAGCGATTTGGACTAAAAGACTGTCTATTTGTATTTGATAGAGGAATGGCAAGTGAAACAAATCTAGAGAGTATCGAAAGTTGTGGATATCACTATGTTACAGGGCTAGATATAGATGAGATAAGGAAACTAGAGGAAGAGTTAAAAATAATACCAGAATATATGGATGAAAAGACCTATGATATAGACTTGGCAATGTATGAATATGAAAGTGGAAATGAAGATGGGACAATACTAATAAGGGAACTTGAGATAGAGAATCAAAGATATGTAATGAGTTTCGATGTATCAAGATTTTTTTCAGATAGAGAAAACAGAGCAAAAGCAATAGAATTAGTAGAGACATGGACGCAAAATAAGAATGAAGAGCTAAAAAAGTCAAAGAAGAACCGAAGTAAGGACAAGATAGAAAGAGATATAAAGTCAAAAATAAAAAAGCATAAATTAACAAAGATCTTCAAGTATAGTATAGAAGAAATGGTTGATACAACAAAGAAGACACCACTAACAAGGTATAAAATTAATTATGAAATAGATGAGACAGAAAAGCGAGAACAAGGGAAATTTGATGGAATAAGTTGTTTTATAGCTAATAAAGGGAAAGAGAAGCTTCCAGGAAGTGAATTAATCCAGCTTTATCGAGATAAAAACAAGGTGGAAGAAGCATTTCAAAACATGAAATCAAATATAGAATTAAGACCAATATATTTAACAAGAGAAGAAAGGGTAATAGCACATGTAACAGTATGTGTGCTTGCCTATTTGATAATGAATGATCTGCAAATAAAACTAAAGAAAAAAGGACTGGCAATAAGTGCAGAAAAATTTCTGAAAAAGATGAGTACATGTCACTGTAATGAAATTCAAATAAAAAATTATAGTGACACAATTAAAACAATTACTTCATTAAATGATGAACAAAAATCTATGTTAAAACAATTAGAATTAAGTTATTTAGCAGAACAAGAGTACGTAGAAAAGTTCGTGTAGGTACTAATCACTTTTTTATGTACTCTTTAAGTATCTATTTTCAACAGTTGGAAAATTTTTACGCCAATTCA
>WQUF01000067.1 GCA_009785875.1 Oscillospiraceae bacterium
AGTTTTCTCGATATATTTTTCAGCACTGTAGTAAATTGAGAAAATACAAGTATCTTATGATTAGATTCTACATTCTCTTCGATTAATTCGATTAAAGCATCCATCTTATTGTTGGCACCATCGTAATCCTTTATAAAAGAACTTGGATCGCAGCAAAGCTGCCTTAACCTTGTGAGACCTGCAAGTATTTTAATTTGGCTTCTCTTTATTCCAACTTCATGTATGGAATCATCTATCTCCTCTTTAATGCTCTTTACATAAGCAGCGTAAAGCTTTTTCTGATCTTTAGATAATTCAACGACGAATTTAGTTTCGATTTTATCAGGCAGCTCTTCTGAAACTTCTTTTTTAAGCCTTCTGAGTATGAATGGATTTATCTTTTTCAGCAAATCCTTTAAAATGACCTCATCTTTATTAGCTACTATTGGAAGCTCGTATTTGCTCTTAAATCCAGCATATTTACCAAGATAAGAAGGTAGAATAAAATCGAAGATGCTCCATAATTCTCCTAATGAATTCTCAAGAGGAGTTCCTGTCAGTGCAAATTTGCTCTTTGACTTTAAATTCTTTACAGAAAATGCATTTATCGTGTTATGGTTCTTTATATTTTGAGCCTCATCGATGATTACGCTGTCAAAAAAGAAGCTTTCATACAGTTCATAGTCTTTCCTCATAAGCGCATAGGAAGTTATGATCACATCGTAATTATCTATGGATTTTATGAGAGACTCTCTTTTTGATTTTACACCATCTATTATAAGCGAAGATAAACCTTTAGAAAATCTTTCAATTTCGCTTTTCCAATTGTAGACTACAGACGATGGACATATTATTAAGAATTTTGAAGTATCTTTTTTATAGTATTCCATAAATGCGATGGATTGAATGGTTTTACCAAGACCCATTTCGTCTGCGAGTATTCCACCTAAAGATATATAATGCATTGCGCATAACCAGTTTGAACCGATTTCCTGATAATTCCTCAGAGCATTTTTCATAGGTTCGCTAAATTCAAATTCTTTTGATTTTAAATCATCTATATCTTGCATGAATTTTTTAAATGTGTCAGTTGCTACTAAAAACTTGTTTTTATTCTCTTCAATCCTGCTTTCCAGATAGAATGCTTTAGCCTTGTCTAAAACGACCTTTCCTCTGTTTAACTCCCTTAAATCTGCGTCCAAAGAATCCATTAGATCCGAAAATTCACCTAACTCATCGTTTTGTATATTTAAAATACTGCCATCTTTTAGCCTGTGATATTTCTTATTCTCTCTAATGGATTTTAGTATGTTTGCAATCTCATCGTTATTGATTCCTTCTAACGAAAATTCTATGTCGATTAAGCTTTCATTGTTTATCTTTACATAGGATGATAAGTTTACATTTTTATATAATTTGATCTTTTTAAAGTCCTCTGAGTAAAATACTTCGCTCTTTTCGAGGAGAGAAGGTATTCCATAATCCACAAATCGGTAGATCTTTTCATCACCATTTAAGACATATTCTTCTTTTTCATCATTATTTGTAAAGCCAAAAGCAGCAAGCTCTGACTCTACAGATTTCTCAAGGAGGCTATCTCTAAGAATAAAGACATCTCCTTCTTTTTTTGAGAGAGGGTTTATAACATTTTCACCATAGTTATATTGCAGCGTTACTGAAATTTCATCTTTATATTTATCCAGATAGGATTTGATGATGAGATCCTCTTTAACAACCTCGTTTTCCATGTTTTTTAATTGCGCATCAAATTTAGAGCTTATTTCAGGGAGAACTTTTGTTAAAAATTTAGCTTTATCATTTTTATTCACTCTAAAATAATCTGCTTTATTCATCGATGTAGAAATGGAATATAGGGCTTTGCTTTGTGAGGTTGAAACTACATAAATATCTCCTTCAAATAAGAATATTCTAAAATTTTTATCTAAAGCAATTAGCTTTTTATTCATTCTGACAAAGTAGCCGCTATCGTTTTTTTCGATTAAAAAATTTATAGGTGGATCTTGAAACAATACTTTTGGATATATTGTTTTTCCAGATTCAGTTAAACTAATACTCTTATCTTTAAAAATTCTTAAAAATTTAATTAAATTTTCTCCTTTTAAATCAAGAGAATTTCTAGGGTGAACATCTGTCCATCTTAAATCATTATATGTGTATTCCGACCTGTGGATATTTACTAAATTGTATATATCCATCATGTAATCTATAATCTTTT
This sequence comes from Oscillospiraceae bacterium, assembly GCA_009785875.1. Taxonomy (GTDB): domain Bacteria; phylum Bacillota; class Clostridia; order Clostridiales; family Clostridiaceae; genus WQUF01. The sequence goes on from WQUF01000067.1 coordinate 2,216, forward strand.
CATCATCTTCATTAAAATAATATATGCTCTCATCATATGCAAATTTTTTGCCAAATTGATACGTAATTCCACGAGATTTAGCTTCTAAAAAGTCTGGGATATTGGTAATTTTATATTTTTTTTCACCATGGATTCCAATTGAAAAGCTCACTTTTATATAAGGGTCACCATATTTATAATCAAAATGCTCAAAACTACTTTCAAGTTCTAGAGGGATTAATTTATGATTTAATGGGCTTTCTGAAAGTGAAAGTATGAGCTTATCGATATTAATAGAAGGCGGTTCTTTGATGAAGATATTTTTGGTTTGCAGCAGCTTTTCATCTTTATCCCCAAAAACATAATCATCTATCGTCTTTATGATTATCGCTCCAATATGGGGACATGTAGATTTATCATCCTTAAATTTATTGCAATTGCAAGAAAGCTTACCTACTTTAAAACGATCTGAATCCATGGAGTATATAAAGCTGCTCTTATAGCTATTTTTGTAGACAAATCCATCTTCCATATATATTTCGCCATCTACCTTACAAAAGTTTTCACCTACAGAATTATCGGAATAATATGGATCTATTTTAAGCTCTTTAATGAAGCCTTTTTTATAAATTTTATCTGCTCTTTCTATCGTATAATTATTAGTTAACTTTTTAAGTATATCTTTTGAAAAATTTTCCATTACTTCTCCTCTAATACATATGAACAGTATTTTTCTCTTTATTCTATTTTTGCATAATTTCAAAATAAAATCAAAATAAATATTATCATTATTCAAATATTTTTAACAAATTCATCTCATTTTAAACATGTTAAAATGCTAAAATATATGTAAAATTAATTAAAGGAGCAATACTATGAAAAAGCCTTTTGAGAATATAATAATTGCACTAGCTATTTTCTTTGGCGCAACGCTTGCATGTGTGTTTTCCACATATGCTGCTTCGAATAATATAACATCTGGAAATGCGAATACATTTAATGGTGGGAGAAACTTTAATAATGGATTTGGTCAAAACGGGCAAGGAAATAGAGGGCAGCTTAACGTAAACCTTCCAAATTTTGTATCACAAGGTATAATAAATCAGCAGACTGCAGATGAAATAACAAATTATATACAAAACAATGGACCGCTTACTCAGCAATCATTTCCGGATTTAGTGGCACAAGGAATATTGACGCAGGATCAAGCTGATAAAATACTTGCTTCATTGTTAAACAATTAAGTTATTTCGAGGTAAAGTCGATATTTATCAAAAAATTAACTCCAAGAAATAAGAATTTAAAGTGAATATTTTGCAAAGTAAAATATGTGTTTTCTTAAAAATTTTAATCAAAGTGGATTTTTCAAATAAAGAAAGATCTACTTTTTTGCTTAAAATCTATTCATTGCACAGCAAACAACCCTAGTCGATTTTGGGCGAACAATCGTTTGATGGCTCTTTTTTATCCTCGGTTTATTTTATCAGAATTTCAATTTGATTAAAGTTTCAATTATTTTATCTTCGCCATATCACTTATATTTTTTGACAATAATTTCTTTAGCACAATTTCATCGATCATGCCTTTATAATAACCCAAGTCTTTATCGTTAAACCTTACAGTAAACACATTTTTAAATTTACCTTGCATCCTTCCAGCCTGTTCTGCTGCATTAGTTCTCTTGAAATCTAAAAGATGCTGCATTAATGGGCTTAAAAGTTTTTTGCTCACCTCTATGGTTATCCTGGTCTTTTCTGGCACAAGAGATTTTACTCTGTTTATTTCCTTTTGAAGCTGTTCTATGGTTATATTCTCATCTTTGGTTAAGAGTTTCAACCTGAATATCGCCTTTACTCCTTCTTTTCCGAAAGCCTCTAAAATCTTCTCCTGCTTTTCTTTTGAAACTTTGGTAAGATAAGTTGCTGCTTGAATGCTGATCTCATCATCATAGAGCAGAGTTTGAGCTGGATTGCACAGGCTCCTCACCTTTAAATAATTGAAAACACTAGATTCGCTTATTTGAAACAGCTTCGAAAGTTCTATTCCGACATTGGACTCGTTTCTAAACTGTTTTCCTAATTTCATCAAAGTATGATTCTCAAGCAAAGCTTTTATCATATTGCCTTTAGAGATTTTACGAAAGCAGATGTTGGACTCAATCATAATGGAGCGAATAAACAGCTCATCGACATCTTCATAAGGAATCACGTAGCAGGGGATGAATCGGTATTTATCCAAAGATGTGGCTTTCCATAGATCGCAAAAAGCCAGCAGCCTGCATCTTCCAACAATGACGTTGTACCTTCCGGTTTTATCGAGGGTCACATAGATTGGATTTATTAAACCAACGGTATCGATGCTTCGTGCAAGATCCATTTGTTCCATTTTAGTTGGCCAATCAAATAAATTCCATGGGTAAAAATCGTCATTAATAATATCGATATCAACTTTCTGTAAATTGTTAAAAAATTCAGGTCTTTCATTTATTATCTTAGCTCTTTTAATTAAAGTATTTCTTTCCTCTTCAGCCCTTCTTTTTAAGGTTTCAGGGGAAGGATTTAATTGAATTTCTACCTCGGTTATTCTTACGGGGTCATTTTTAAGCCTATAGTTAGGTCTTAAGTCTTCTCCAAGGATGATTCTTTCTGGTTTTTCTTTTTTCATGGGGATATCCTCCAAAATAGATTAGTTATAATATTATATGAAAAGACTTTCAAAATAGTAACACTTATTGAGTAAATATTTTTTTAAAAATAGTATCAAATAGAATTGGAAATTCATAGTATATTTAGAATGGTTTTTGTTCTTATATAAAATGGAAATATATTGATTATTCCAAATATTTTAGTTACAATTAATATTATATATAATCTATTTTAAAGGAGTTTACCATTGATGAGAAATAAGCTTATTTGATACTAGTATAATCTCAATGTTTTATAGTTTTTCAGTATAAAATAGAGGAGGTTATCATGAAACTAAAGTTTCTTAATCATGCTACAATAATTGGGCTTTGTTTTGCGCTTATACAGCAAATTATTGTTGCATCCTCAACAGTAATGATTATAAACTTAAGTCAAAGCATTGTATCAGGCGAAGGATATAAGCTATGGTTAATACTATTTATTTTTTCTTTAACTATAGTTTACATACCAACGACGTTAACTAATTACTTCACCAATAAAGCAAAATATATTACCTATGCAGATTTTATCAATAAATTTAGCAATGAAGCATATAATCACCTAAATCATTTTTTTAATTCTAGCTTTAAAGAAGAAAAAGAAGCATATTTTACCCATGAATCTTGGTTAATCATACAAGAGGATTATAACTTTTTTTTAGATATGTTTTCTTTGATTTTAAATGTAGGGTTAAATGTTGCTGCTTTAAGTTATTTTCTCAATAGTGCTTTTTTAATCTCGTATATTTGTGCAATTCCTCTAACTATACTTTGTGTAATTGTTTCTAAATCAAAAATACAAAGATGGTCGGATAAATTGCAGAAATCAAGAAGTGAAATGATGCAAACATTAGGCTCAGGATGGGATACAGTACTAATTGGTAATTTATGGAATGTTTCTATTTGGAAAGATAATTTTATTAAGAAATGGAGTAAATCAAATAGAAGCCAGCGCAGGCTAACATTAGATATCGATATAGCTTCTATGGTCACGCTTATTGTTAGCGCATTACCAATATTAATTGTACTTTTTATTTCCTTCAGTAAAGCAATAGGGGATATTAAGATGTTTGCTGTATTAGTATCGACTACACAGAGACAAGTTATAACGATACAAAATCTTAGCGAAACCATTAATCTGTTTGTGAATTTAAATGATAAGATACGAAGAACTAAGCAGCTTTCTGCTAAATTGAACTTTAACGAGCCGCTTTCAAGCAGTGGAAAAATTTCTTGGGGCAACGTTTATATTACAAAAGAAGCAAAAACCTCGATCCTTAATAATTTTGATGATTTAATAGCTTTTACAGATAATTTTAAAAGTGGACGCTATACGATTACAGGGGATAATGGCTCTGGTAAAACTACTTTATTAGCGAAAATAAAGATAAATTTAAAAGATGAAGCATATATGTTACCAAACCAATCAAAAATGATGTTTTTAAATGAATTTAATATAAAAGAGTTTTCAACTGGTGAAAAGATGATAGAAAATTTAAAGGAAATTACATTAAATGTTTGTGAGACTAATGTTTCTGTTTTATTGCTAGACGAATGGAATGCAAATTTAGATAAAGATAATATTAATAAATTAAATAAAATTATCGATGAAATTTCTATTAAGTTTTGCGTAATAGAAGTTTTACATAAAATTTAAATAGTAATATATCGAGGTGAATAGATTGAATGCAGAACATTTTGATTGTGTGAAAAATATAATAAATAGTGATGCGATTGGTGAGCCTAAAATGATCAGAATTTACAGGGGATTAGCATTAGAAAATATATCAAAAAAGGATGCTTTGAGCTTGATTTTATATGAAGATATTGGGTTTATCATAGATATACTTGGAAATGTAGATAAAGTATTTGCAAGAAGTTTTCATCTTTATAATACCATCATAATTTTAAAGCATGAGAATAAATCTTTAAGCCATATATCGGTGAACTTCTATGATGAGCCTGCTTTAGAAACATTCAGGCTTGAGATAGCAGGGACTAAAGGGCTAACTGAATACGATAGCGATAAAGAGAGCACTATCCTATATCATCGAAAGCAAAATATATCGCTAAAGGAGTCAACTTTTAATGATATAAATAGAAAAGATGTTCAAAATGTTATATTAAAAATTTTTGATGCTATAGAGAAGGAGGAGATGGTATGAGAGTTGCTATTTTAGGATGCGCTCACATGCATGTTCAAAGTTATGTTAATTCTCTTAAAGCTTTAGACGTTGAAATCATTGGGCTTTCAGATAATGATATGGATAGTGGCAAAAATTTCTGCATAAAAAATGATATTAAATTTTATGAAGACGTAAACAATTTGCTGGATCTAAAACCAGATGCAGTTATTGTTACTTCAGAAAATAGCCTTCATAAATACTATTCTTTAAAGGCAGCTGAGCATAATTGCCATATAATATTAGAGAAGCCAATAGCGACAAATGAAGAGGATGCAGTAGAAATCATCCATTGTGCTAAAATTCATGGTGTAAAACTGATGATTTGCTTTCCTGTTAGGTATAGCAATCCAATTAAGGAATTAAAAAAATCTTTAAGTAGCATTGGAGATATTCGTTCAATCGTTGCGACAAATCATGGTTCTATGCCAGGCGGATGGTTTGTAGAAAAGGATTT
>WQUF01000068.1 GCA_009785875.1 Oscillospiraceae bacterium
GCTTATCAGAATACCCTAAATCATCCATTAATTCATTTAGCCTATTACAAGTTTCTTCATCTACATAAAGCTCCTCAGCATAACTATAATCCGACATCTTTAAATTTTCAAAATCAAATTGGTTTTTCATCGATGCTCCTTTTAATAAAATATTTAACCATTATATTTCTATGCAAATTTGAGTAAAAAAAGAACTTCACTAAAAAAACAAGTGAAGCTCCTTTAAATTCATTTTCATGATAGATTCTTCTTATACATAAAAACAGTTGATATAGATTTAAAATAGCCGAAGTGACAGGATTTGAATCTGCGACTTCTTTATCCCGAACATAGCACTCTACCAAACTAATCCACACCTAGAAAAAACTTCTAGAAACTTGTTAAAGCTTCCTTGGCTTTCAGTTCTTTAATTCTTTTAGTGTTTACACTTGTTCTTTGTTCTAAAAGACTAACATCTTCATAAACATCCTTTATGTCTTGCTTTATTTCTCTAACATCTTGAGCAGTTGCTTTGATCATTATTGTCAATGCTTTTTCTGCATTTTCTATATCTTCCTTGATCTCTTTTTTTGTCTGTCTAAGTTCTTCCCTCATCCCCTTCATTTCACCCTGCAATAAATCCATCTTTGTATCCTTTGAATCAATTCTAGTATTTAATCTTGTTTCCATTGAATTCATATCATTTTTAAGATCTTGTTTCATAGATTCTAAGAACTCTTTTAATTCTTTGTCCATGCTTTTTTAAACCTCCATTTATTTATTTTATTATAACTCTTTCTTTTAGAAAATATATTTATCTCTTTAAATCTCTTTAATTAATTATAATACAGTAGTAAGATGGTTAAACTATTTACCAAATGATACTTTAAGGACTATTTAGTATTACCATCATTCATTTTACTAATAACCAAACAAGCGTCTTGAATAATTGCTTTATATTCCGCCTCGATATCACCATCTTCAGATTTTTTATGGTTTATGTTTGAATATTTTAATATTTTTTCTCTATCAAGTTTTTTGCTAACTTTAATTAACTCTTTGACATGATAATAAAATTTTTTTGTTAATTCATTTTGATTCATTTTTCCTGCTCCTCATACTGAAGCAACTAACAATCCGGTCACTCCAGATATTTTCAATAAAAATTTAACATTACAGTTAAAATAGTTTAACATGAATCAAATAAATTATTTTATCAAAAAAAGTCTTGTATGTGTATTTTTTTCTATTTGATTCTGAGATTATAAAGGTCTGCAATTGCATAACCATCAGTGCAGTGACCAGGAGGAACATTCCTGCCATCCCCTTGTTTTGTAAAACCTGTCCACACAGATTCATTTACAACATAGAACTGATCTGGACGATACATCAATGAAATTTAATTATCAGTTCATTTTAGCATACATGAAATACTTATAGCCAAGTGGTGAAACCCATACACTGTTTCCCAAAGCAGGGTTCATCATATAAGGATCTGCATAATACATGACAGGCGCAAACACCCAATCGTTCATGAGGATATCCTCAGCCTGATGCATGAGTTTCATGCGCTCTACGTTATCGCCAGTTGCCTTGATTTTAGTGATGAGTGCATCATAGGCAGGATTTTTATATTGAGGGTCATTGTTTCCACCACCAGTGACAAAGAGGTCGAGCATGCCTATTGGATCGTTGTAGTCGTTGAGCCAGCCATCACGAGCTGCCATATATTCTCCATTCTTTCTGGCATTAAGAAATGTAGCCCATTCAATTTGTTTTATATCGATCTTTGCTCCAAGTTGTCCCCACATATTCTGAAGAGCTTTAGCAACTGTCTGATGAAGTGCCAAATCATTATAGATATATTTTATTACAGGTAACCCTTTGCCGTTTGGATACCCAGCCTTGGCTAAAGCTGCTTTTGCTTCTTTAAGGTTTGATGCATAAGCTGATTCGCTTGGATCGATGTAATTTCCACCTACATTTCGAAATTTCTTTGATGGATCAGCATCGCTAAGCTCAGGAGGAATCCATGCACCAGCAGGAATATAGCCTTTTGCGAGGACGTTTGCAATATAACTGCGATCAATAGCTAGACTGAAAGCTTTGCGAACAAGTGGATTGTTAAAAGGAGCCTTCTGGTTGTTAAAACTTATATAATAGGTTGCCATCTGAGCTGGCATATGGAAAGCTGGATTATTGCGCAAGGACTCGATCTTGTCAGGTGGAATATAATCAATAAAGGCAAGCTTACCACTTTGAAAATCACTAAGTGCTGTTGCGTTATCCTCAATAAAGTGGAAAATAATCTTATCTGGACCAATTTTATTAGCTTCCCAATAATTCTTATTTTTTTCCATAGTTATGTGGGAAGATGGGACAAATTCAGTAACTTTATATGGACCGTTTCCGATATATGTCTCAGCTTTGGTTGCCCATGCCCAAGCAACTTCATTTTTTTCAACAATAGCTTTCTGAACTGGCATATATGTCGGGAAAGCAGTGAGTTCAAGGAAATATGGAGTACGGCTTATCAATGTCACTTTCAAAGTGAGAGGATCAGG
>WQUF01000069.1 GCA_009785875.1 Oscillospiraceae bacterium
AAATTCCAGATTTTTTTAAAATATCAGAAGCTTCCAGTGCTTTTTCCACCATGATACCCGTGGCAATCAACGTAACATCTGATCCATCTCTTAAATAAACAGCTTTGCCAATTTCAAATTTATAGTCAGTTTCGCTATTTACAGTATTGACAGCCATTCTGCCAAGTCTAACATAACATGGATTATCGATTTTAGCAATAGCTTTTATCATTTCTCTAGTCTCGATGTCATCGCATGGACAAAATACCATCATACCAGGTATTACTCTCATAAGCGATAAATCCTCATTGCATTGGTGAGATGCCCCATCTTCCCCTACAGTTATACCTGCATGAGTAGCGCATATCTTTACATTTAAATGGGGATATCCAATTGAATTTCTAACCTGTTCATAAGCTCTTCCTGCTGCAAACATTGCAAAGGAGCTGATAAAAGGTATTTTACCACAAGTGCTAAGTCCTGCTGCAACAGCTGTCATATTGCATTCAGCAATTCCCATGTTAAAAAATCTATCTGGAAATACTTTTTGAAAATCTGAGGTCTTTGTGGATTTAGATAAATCTGCATCTAAGACTACGATATTTTCATTTTCCCTTCCCACTTCAACTAATGCTTTGCCATAGCTCTCCCTTGTTGCAAGTTTTGCCATATTACTTTTCCTCCAATTCTAAAATTGCTTTTTCACATTGCTCTTTTGTTGGAGCCGTCCCATGCCATTTAGCCTCATTTTCCATAAAGCTTACGCCTTTTCCTTTAACTGTCTTGCACACGATCATGGTAGGTTTCCCTTTAGATTTATAAGCTAAATCAATAGCATCCAAAACTTCGTTAAAGTCATTGCCATTTTCAACTTCGATGACATTCCAATTAAAAGCTCTAAATTTATCTGGAAATGGTTCAGGGTTCATAACTTTAGTTATATCGCCATCAATTTGAAGTCCATTGAAATCTAAAAAAGCAATTAAATTATCTAACTTATATTGAGCAGCTGCCATGGAAGCTTCCCACACTTCACCTTCTTCGCATTCTCCATCTCCTAAAAGAGCAAACACCTTATAACCTTTTTTATCGATTTTACCTGCTAAAGCCATCCCAACTGCAGCAGATATTCCTTGACCTAAAGATCCAGTAGACATATCGACTCCTGGAACTTCATTCATATTAGGGTGCCCTTGAAGCCTTGAATTTATCTTCCTAAAGGTTAAAAGTTCATCTTCACTAAAAAATCCTCTACAAGCTAAAACGCTGTACAACAAAGGAGACGCATGACCCTTTGATAAAACAAATCTATCTCTATTTGGATCTTTAGGGTTTTTAGGATCCACATTCATTTTATTAAAATAAAGCGAAACTAAAATTTCAACAGATGAAAGCGAACCTCCTGGGTGACCTGAGTTTGCTTCTGTTACCATTTTAATGATATCTTCCCTAATAGTTTTGGCTATTTTACTTAAGTTTATTATACTCGTTTCCATTATTACCTCCATATTTATTCAAAATCATCAATTCATTTTATCATATTAGCATATGAATTTAAATCAAGAAATGTGCATTTTTATATGAATCAATATTTCATAATATAACATGCAAGGCTGCGGAATAATTCTAATATAAACAGGCAATAATTTAGCTAATAAGAAAATATTTAAGAAAAGATCTATTCACATATTATGACTTAGAAACTATAATAATAGAGTAAGGAAAGAATAAAATTGTACAAGATTAAAGTTTATAAAGACAATCGAGGAATTGAACCAATAAGGGAATATTAATATAAAGTATATAAAATGATTTAACTATCACAAAGGAGTAAACAAAATGAACGAATATGTTGATTCATTAACTGATTGGGATGACTTTAAAGAAACGCTTAATTTGACAGAGGATGAAAGAGAAGAAATCAATTTAAGGGTTAAAATAATAGGAGAAATTATTAACGCAGGATGCGACAAAGAAACTATTCAGCACGCTCTTGAGGAATTTGATAGAACAACTGATCTTGATTTAATAACTATATCGAAACTATTAAAACCTTTAGGAAAGACATTGCAGGTTGTTGACTTGCCGAAGACAGTTGAAAAATAAGTATTTCGATTTATAAAGAGGTATCATAATAAAAAAAATATAAGGAGGTGAAGCCGTTATTTAAATTTATGAGCTTTTGTATTAGTATATGAATAGGGAATTAAACATAAACTTTTATAATGTTCTTATAAAGTTTTGTAAGTTTTAAATAACGGGATTCGATGCAAGCATGTAAAGCCTATTACAGTAACGGGCATTTTATACCTTTAGGTATCGGTAAGTTACCTGAAGGAACGCAAGCGATAATAACGCTTTTAGATGAAATACCAAAGAACGTTGAGGAACTTCTTAAAGAATTTGACGCTATCACAAAAGCCATAGAAGCCGCTGTCGATGAAGAAATGCCGCCTATAGAACCTATTCGACTTCATGAGGTAGACTTATGACATACGCATTAGATACAAACACTGTTTCATACTGGATTCAAAACAATAAACAAGTTATAGACCAATTAAACAATATACTGCGCAGAGGGAACACAATCATAATACCGCCGATAGTTTATTACGAGATACGCCGAGGATTTAAACATAAGACAGCCCTCGGTAAAGAACTCGCTTTTTCGCTTATATGTAAAACCTATGAAATTGGGAAAATGGACCTTACTGCATGGGAAGAAGCTGCTAACATATATGGTTACACCAGAAAAGCTGGAAAACCGGTAGAAGATACAGACATACTCATAGCAGCATTTTGTATAGTCAATGGTTATACGCTTGTTACACATAATACAAAGCACTTTCAAGATATAAAAGATTTAAGCATTGCCGATTGGGCTAAATGACTAAATATTAGAAGGTGAAAAGATGAAATTAGCAGAAGCTCTTTTATTGCGCTCAGAATATCAGAAAAAGATTGAAAGTTTGAAACAAAGAATACTTGTGAATGTTAAAGTTCAAGAGAATGAAGAACCATTTGAAAATCCTAAGGATCTATTAAATGAAATCTTTAAAATAGAAGAACAGTTATGCGACTTAGTTAAAAAAATAAATCATAACAACTTTAAAATAAAGTTACCTAGTGGAGAATCACTTGCAGATGCAATAGCGAATAGGAATATGATTTTAAAGAAAATCAGTATGTTAAAAAGCATCCCAGAACGTGTAAATGAAAAGGATTATCGTCTTACACACACTGAGGTGAAGATGCATGTTACACTTAATATAAGTGAGATTCAAAAACAAATCGACTCCCTTTCTAAAAGCTACAGAGAATTGGATACTCAAATTCAAGGTGTCAATTGGACATCTGATTTTGATTAAATATAGATGGTAATCTATAAATAAAGGCGAGCATGAAAAATTTGTGGAGTGACTTTGAAAAGTCTTGGTTCGAATCCGGTAATACAAATCAATTCAATACACATCACTTTTTACTTCGAACTACTTAAAATTCATTACTACATGCTGATTTATTTAAGATGAGGGTTGGGAATGGGGAAATAACAATGAATAATGAACATTGAATAGTGGTATCAATGAAAAAGTAGTTGGGAGGAAATGAGCAATTATGACTTGGCTTGAATATATGACAGGTGCTGCAAAACAATCAAGATATAATGCAAGACATTGGTTTCGCTATCTATGTAAAGTGATTTTTGAAGACAAATCTAATCTTACAGAGCACGATATTGAGGAATTATTAAAATCAGATGAACTAACTAATTTTCAAAAAATCACTCTAAAATTTGCGATGCAAGATCAATCAGATACCCGTAAATACATTGTTTCCTTGAATCAAAAAGCAAAACTTAAAAATTGGGAGAATTTACTAGAAAAATATGGCAGATTATAAAACACTTTTTTTAGAGCTTAACGATAGATTAGCTGAGCAAGACATTTACTTGACAATTATTTGTGGTGGTGGCTTTGTTTTGCAATATCACAATATTAGAGCGACACAAGATGTCGATGCTTTTTATAAACAGGATAGCAAAATCGAAAAAATTATTGAAAGTATCGGTCAAAAATATAATATGAACACCCCTACTGAGCTATGGTTGAATAATTCAATAGCAAATATGAATCTGAAACCGTCAGAGGATATTTGTGAGACCATCTATTCTTATTCTAATCTTATAGTAAAAATTCCACCACTTCAATATATTATTGGAATGAAGCTGGAAAGCCAAAGAGAACGCGACATATCCGATGCAGGAGAAATTATAAAGGTTCTTCATGAGATTTCGCCTTTCAATCTTATGCAATACCTCAAAAAATATAATTTTACAATAGATATTTCCTTAGTTATGGAAGCTTTTTCAGAGGCATATGGAATGGAATGGCTGGAAGGATTCTATTTGGAACACGAAAACGAACTAAAGAAGTATTTCTAATTGAAGAATAAAATTATGAGGTGGAAAAATGAACTTAGGTTTTATAAAAGTCTCGTCAGCATGCCCAATGACTGACATTTCAAACGTTGATTTTAATTTAATGCATATTAAGAATTGCATAGACATGGCACTTAACGAGGGGTCAAAGGTTATAGTATTTCCTGAGCTTAGCATTACATCTTATACCTGCGGTGACCTCTTTTTAAATAGCCATTTAATAGATAAATCTTATGACACAATTTTAGAACTAGTGGAATATTCTAAAGATAAGGATATTTTCATCGTAGTTGGATCACCAATTAAATATAAAAGCGAATTGTTTAATTGTGCAGTTTGCATTTTAAATGGTGAAATATTAGGTGTAGTTCCTAAATCTTATATCCCAAATTATGGAGAATTTTATGAAAAAAGATGGTTTTCATCCGGTGGGAATATATTAAATAGACTTGTTGATATTAATATTATAAAATCCATCCCTTTTGGTAAAAACATAGTCTTTAACTATAAAAGTGCTTCAATTGGAATAGAATTATGCGAAGATGTTTGGACCATTATCCCTCCCTCATCCTTTTTAACGAGAGGTGGAGCTAACATCATATTAAACCTCTCTGCATCAAACGACATAGTGGGAAAGCATACAGAAAGAGAAAATCTGGTAAAAGCTCAGAGTGCAAGATCTATTTGTGCATATGTTTATTCTTCTTGTGGTGTGCATGAATCCACTACAGATATTGTATTTAGCGGTGCTTTGATAATTAGCGAGCTTGGAAAAATAATTGCAGAAAATAAAAGATTCGAAAGAGAAGATAATATAATTTCCACATGTTTAGATTTAGACAGAATTGAAAATGAAAGATTAAGAAATAAATCTTTTAAGAACGATATATTTTCTGATTTTGAAATTTTAAACATAGATTTTGAATTTAAAAATGACTTCGATTTAAAATATTTTAACAAGAAGATAAGCCCTAACCCATTCTTGCCAAAAGATGAAGGAGAAATAGATAGTAGATGCGACGAAATTTTCAACATTCAAACTGCTGGTCTCGCTAAAAGGCTAGAAAAAACTAAAATTAACAGAGCAGTTTTAGGAATCTCAGGTGGACTTGATTCTACTTTAGCACTCCTTACAGTCATTAAAACTTTTGATATGCTTAAATATGAAAGAAAGAATATAATTACAATCACAATGCCTGGCTTTGGCACTACAGATAGAACTTATTTAAACGCTGTTAATTTATGCAGGAAATTAAATTGCGATTTTAGAGAAATAAGCATAACAAAATCTATACTGGAGCATTTTAAAGACATCGGTCATGATGAAAATATTCATGATGTTACATACGAAAACGCTCAGGCAAGAGAAAGAACTCAAATTTTAATGGACATTGCAAACAAAGAAAATGGGATCGTTATTGGTACAGGTGATCTATCAGAGAGTGCCCTTGGTTGGTGTACTTATAATGGAGATCATATGTCCATGTATAACGTCAACACCTCTATTCCTAAAACATTGGTACGATATTTGGTTGATCATATAAAAAATAAGCTTTATGAATCCCAAAAGGAAATAAGCGATTTATTGGGAGACATTTTGGAGACTCCAATTAGTCCTGAGCTACTTCCAAAAGACGAAAATGGAAACATAATGCAAAAGACCGAAGATAAACTTGGATCTTATGAATTGCACGATTTTTTCATATTTCATTTTATACGCCATGGATTCTCACCAGAAAAGATCATATTTTTGGCAAATGAATGCTTTAAAGATAAGTTTAGTGAAGAATATATAAATGACACATTTAAGACATTTACAAAAAGGTTTTTTACCCAGAGTTTTAAAAGATCGTGTTCTCCAGATGGTCCTAAAGTAGGAAGCATTTCTTTATCACCTAGAGGAGACTTTAGAATGGCCTCCGATGCAGATTTTTCAATTTGGATAAATTCTGTTCATTAAATTAAGCTTAGTCTATTTTAAAATGAGTCTCATCTTAAAATAGACTTTTTTCTATGTATCTAATTAATGAAATAATTATCATGTTCAATTTGAGAATTCCGTTTCATGTTTTTTTCATGTTTCTTTAAATATATATCAGAAAATTCTTCAGAGGTGATTCCATATTTCAACAGCACATCATTAAAGTACATGAGAATATTGGTTAATTCTTCTATAAATTTCTTTGTCAAGCTTACATCGCTGATCACATTATCTTCGCCTCTTTTCTTAATAATAGATATGGCTTCGCCCATTTCTTCAATCATATAGAGCAGAGAATCTCTTCCATACTTAGGCTCTAATGGCTCCCACGTGTCGCTATATTTTTCCCATAGTTCATATTGCATCCGGAGCATATCAGAAATTTTTAAATCGTTCATAAAACTCCTCCATATTTATACATATGTTTTCATTAAAAAACAACTACTACTACATTATATCATATGACATATAAATATGAAATATTATATTTTTCTACAATAAACAACATGAAAAAAGTCTTTCTAAAATCGTTGGTAGTAAAAATACAATTACCGAAATTAAAAAGACTGCAAGTTCATTTTACAAATTTAAATCCTTAAATTCACCAGTTTTTTGGAATATTATAGATTCACAAATGTTTGTTACGTGATCCCCTCCTCTTTCCAAATACTTTGCTGCAAATAAGAGCTGAGTTAATTGGCTTATGTCATCAATATTGCCTTTAGCCATTTTTGGAGTAAGATCAACATATAGTTTGCTATACTGTAAATCTATTTCATCATCCATTTTACATACTTGAAGTGCCATTTTTTCATCCTTATTATCAAAAGCAACAATTGATTCTTTTAGCATCTCAATTAAAATATCGCTCATTTTTATTATATACTTGATTTCATCCATAAATTCACTCTTTGAAATCCTAATTCCTATTTTACTAATATCAACAGCATAATCAGCTATCCTTTCAAAATCAGTGACGATTTTAATGCAAGTAAATATATACCTTAAATCAGAAGCAAATGGCTGTTGAAGTGCGATCATTTTAACGCACATCTCTTCAATTTTATCCCTCTTAATATTTACATTTA
>WQUF01000070.1 GCA_009785875.1 Oscillospiraceae bacterium
TATTTTCTAACCACATAGATATTTAGCTGATCTAAAGTTATATTTTATAAAGTTCAAAATGGCTATTTATACGCCTCAGCGTATAAATAGCCATTTTGCACCAGCCCCTTTTTATTTAAATAAATTAGACAAGAATGATTGAATTGTATTTGTAAAACTATTTGATACCGATGAACCAATAGATGAAATAAATTGTCCTATCAAAGGCGTTATGTATCTTGAAACAAAAGATGACATAAGCGATAAAGCAATATTTGATATTGAATCTGTAGCTGAGGTAGTTGCACCACCCTCAATTTTTTTTGTCTCTTCACTATTAATGTTTTCATAATTGCTTGGTAAAATAATTTTATTCATTTTTTCTCCCTTCGCATGTTTTACAATTTATAACTATATTCTACCAATAAATTAAAATAAATAATATTTTTTATCATATCATAGTGGTATATCTTCTTATAATGAGATAAAATGTAAAAATTATTTTTTTTATTTAAGTTTTAAGTGATTTATTATGAAAAATATGTTAATATTATATATATGATATATAGAATTTAATAGTTTTAGGAGTACATCATGTATAAAAAGTTAATTATTATAGTCATATTTTTAATATTGTTTTTTAAATTTGTACAAACATATTCCATAAATAAAACAAATTTAAATCAAGATTTAACTGTTGTCTTCATAAATAAGCAGAATATAGTTGCAAAAATAGGAGAAAAGGAACAGTTGTCTTTTACCATAAAAAATTTAACAAACTATACTATTAAGAAAATAAATATTAAAATAGAGTCCACATTTACAGTAGATGATGAGAATTTTATGCTTGATGAACTTAAACCAAATGAAGAACATAATGAAATGACTTCTTTTTATATTTTAAATAATACGAATGAAAAGAAAATAAATTTTATCGTTACATATACCGATTTAAATGGTAATTTTAAAAAAAGTGATTTTACTTATAACTTAGAAATAAAAGTAGATATGCTCGATCAATATTTAAAATTGGTTCCTTACGGATGTCTTTTCTTAATTTTTTCCCTTACATTTATAATTTCATATAGAGTAATTGTAAATTACAGAAAAAGTAACTTGAAAAATAATATTGAAAACAAAAAAATTCATACAAAATATTAAAATGGCTGTTTATACGCTTTAGCGTATAAACAGCCATTTTGCAACAGCCCCATTTTAACTATGTTATTTTTTAAAAAATCCACCTAAAAAATCTCCAGCAAATCCCATTAAATTTTCTGGTTTCATTGCGCTTTGCATTGCCACGTTCTTTGCATCGTCTATTGATTTTACCCTCCCAGAAATCACTCCTTGGAATACGCCGACAATGGCATCTTTTATCAAGCTAATTATATTATTTTCTGAAACATTCTTAGAAGATACAGGAACACCTAATCCCTTTAAAATATCTTCATTTGGTAATGCATTAAATATCGATTTAGCTGAGGATTCAGCAGCATTATTTATTTCTTCATCGCTTGAATGTCCTTGATTTTTCATATTCATAGCACTGTTGAATATTGATCCAAATAAATTTTCTATATCCATTTTTTTCACCTCAATATAATTTTTTTAAGATAATTGAAATCTACTTACTTATCTAATAATAAATATTCACTTTAGTTTATTCAATAAAAATATAAAATGTTAAAAGAAATTTAATTTTATAATAAAGATAAATGATTTTATAATATACTTCCTGTATAATTATATTATAATATATTTACACAAAAATTGGAATCTTATACTTATTATGTTTAAGAGGTGAAGTAATGATTTTAAAAAACACAAATATTGATATTTCAAAAATCTATGATATTGTAGAAAAATACAAAGATTTAGAAGGAAGCTTAATTACTATTCTGCAAGAGACTCAAAGCATTTATGGATATATTCCTATAGATGCTATTGATTATATTTCAGAAAAGACAAATATAAAGCCTGCAAAAATTTTAGGGGTAGCAACGTTTTATGCTCAATTTAGATTAAATCCAGTAGGAAAGAATATCATATTATTATGCCAAGGAACAGCTTGTCATGTTAACCGTTCAGACAAAGTATATGATGCAGTTTGTGAAGAACTATCTATAAAAGATGGTGAGACCACAGAAGATGGATTATTCACTTTAAATAATGTAGCTTGTTTAGGTTGTTGTAGTTTATCTCCTGTTATGATGATCAATGGTGAAACGTATGGATCTTTAACTAAAGAAAAAGCTGTTAAAATTATTAATGAAGTCAAAGAAGGTGTTAGACATTGAAGATCTTAGTTGGAGCAGGAAGCTGTGGCGTTGCTGCTGGTGCGAATAAAGTGATTAAAATTTTAAAAGATGAAATTAATGATATACCTGTGGAAACCACAGGCTGTATTGGCATGTGCTTTTTAGAGCCAATTGTGGATGTATATCATGATGACGGAAGTAAAATCACATATGTCAATGTTACTGAAGAAATTGCTAAGGAAATTGCAAGTAGTATAAATGAAAATAAAATATTGGAAAAGTTCACCATATCAAGCGATGATAAGAATTTTTTAGATAAGCAAACTCGTATTGCACTTAGAAATTGTGGAATTATTGAACCCGAAAAGATAGAAGATTATAAACAAAATAATGGGTATAAAGCTATAGAAAAATGCATCAAAGAAATGAATTCTGATTTGGTTATCGAAGAAATAAAGAAATCTGGACTAAAAGGAAGAGGCGGAGCAGGATTTCCAACGTGGTTTAAATGGAACCAGGCTAAGATTTCTAAAGGAGATAAAAAGTACATTATTTGCAATGCAGATGAAGGTGATCCAGGGGCATTTATGGATAGAGCTGTTCTTGAAGGTGATCCCCATTCTGTATTAGAAGGCATGATGATTGGCGCATATGCTATAGGTGCAGATGAAGGAGTAATCTATGTCCGTGCTGAATATCCGTTAGCTATTAAAAGACTAAAATTAGCGATTAAACAAGCAGAAGAAAATGGTTATTTGGGAGAAAATATTTTAGGAAGTAATTTTAAATTTAATATAAGAATAAAAGCCGGTGCCGGAGCTTTTGTGTGTGGGGAAGAAACTGCCCTTATCGCATCATTAGAAGGGGAAAGAGGAATGCCAAGGCTTAAACCTCCATTTCCAGCTAGTAAAGGATTTTGGCAAAAGCCTACAAATATAAATAATGTTGAAACGTATGCTAATGTTCCTTGGATAATCTTGAGTGGAGGAGAAGAATTTTCAAAACTTGGGACTTTAGATAGCAAAGGTACAAAAGTGTTTGCATTGACTGGGAAAATTAAAAAAGGTGGATTAGTTGAAATACCGATGGGAGATACGATCAGAGACGTTATCTTTTCCATAGGTGGTGGAATAAAAGAAGATAAGAAGTTTAAAGCTGTTCAGATGGGCGGACCATCTGGGGGATGTATACCGGAAAGGCTTTTAGATACTACAATAGATTATATTGAGCTAAGTAAAACCGGGGCTATTATGGGATCTGGTGGAATGGTTGTAATGGATGAAACTACTTGCATGGTGGATATGGCTAGATTTTTCCTTAATTTCACTTGCAATGAGTCTTGTGGTAAATGCATACATTGCAGAATTGGAAATAAGAGGCTTCTTGAAATATTAGAGAGAATTGTAAATGGAGATGGAAGAGAAGGAGACATTGAGCTTTTAGAAGACCTATCTGTAAAGATAAAAGAAGGATCTTTATGTGGTCTTGGGCAAACTGCTCCAAACCCAGTTCTTACTACTGTAAAGTATTTTAGGGATGAATATGAAGCGCATATAAAAGAAAAAAGATGCCCGGCAAAAGCTTGCACTGCTTTATTGAAATACTCAATTAATGATAAATGCATAGGATGTTCTTTATGTGCGAGAAATTGTCCAGTAAAAGCTATTACAGGGAAAGTCAAAGAAAAATTCAATATAAATAGTGAATTATGCATTAAGTGCAATAAATGCGTTACTGTATGCAAATTTGGCGCGATAGATGTGGATTAAGGAGGAGGATAATTTTGGGAAACTTAAGTGTGAACATTGATGGGTATGATTTAGAGGCATATTCAGGTGAAACAATTTTAGATGTAGCAAAGAGAAATAATATTCAAATTCCAACGCTATGCAATGATAAAAGGGTATTACCATATGGTTCTTGTGGCTTATGCGTGGTTGAAATTCAAGGAAATCCTAAGCTTATAAGAGCTTGCTCTACAGAAGTTATGAATGGAATGATCATAAAAACAAAAACAGATAGGGTTATCGCTTCAAGGAAATTAGCACTTGAACTGTTATTATCTGACCATAAAGGCGATTGTAGACCTCCTTGTAATTTAGCTTGCCCAGGGCAGACTGATTGTCAAGAGTATGTAGGGCTCATTGCAAATGGTGAATATATTGAAGCTACAAAAGTAATAAAATCAAAATTACCTCTTCCATCGAGCATTGGAAGAGTGTGCCCTCATCCATGTGAAGAAAATTGTAGAAGGAAAAATGTTGAGCAGCCGATATCCATATGCAGGCTTAAAGCTTTTGCTGCTGATCACGATTTATTCAGCGATTCTCCATATATCCCTGAATTTAATGATAGATTAGATAAGGATATTGCTATTATTGGAGGAGGACCAGGTGGATTAACAGCTGCATATTATTTAATACAGAATGTTTCAAATGTGACAATATATGATGCTATGCCACAAATGGGTGGTATGCTTCGCTATGGAATACCAGAATATAGACTTCCGAAAGAAATAGTTGACAGGGAAGTTAAGATAATTGAGAACATGGGAGTTAAATTCGTCAATAATGTTAAAATCGGAAGAGATGTTAAATTCGAAGATTTAAAAAATAACCATGATGCTGTAATCATAGCAATAGGAGCATGGGAAAGCACGACCCTTAATTGTCCAGGTGAAGATGCAAATGGAGTCATTGGTGGAATAGATTTTTTAAGACATGTAGCATTAAAAGATGATTTTATAGATATAAAAGGGAAAAAGATCGCTGTAGTAGGTGGAGGAAATACTGCCATGGATGCAGCGAGAACTTCTGTAAGATTAGGTGCTAATAAAGTTTATAATGTATATAGAAGGACCAGGGAAGAAATGCCTGCAGAGGAAATTGAAAAGATAGAAGCAGAAGAAGAAGGAGTCGAATTTAAATTTTTGACTAATCCTATAGAGATAATAAGCGAAAATGACGCTGTTTCAAAGATCAGGCTTCAAAAGATGGCACTTGGAGAACCTGATGAAAGCGGAAGAAGAAGGCCTATTGAACTAAAAGGGCAGGAAGAAGTATTGGATGTAGATTTTGTCATCGTTGCAATTGGGCAAAGAGCTAATACAAAGGGCTTTGAAGAAATCGGTTTAACTAAGAGGAAAACCATTTTAGCAGATGAAAGCACGCTTAGGACTAATTTTGAGAATGTATTTGCTATAGGAGATGCCACAAATAAAGGAGCAGATATTGCAATCGCTGCTATTGGTGAAGGGAAGAAAGCTTCTGATGTCATTTTAAGTTATTTAAAAGGAGAGATTAAGCCTTATAAAAAGCCTTATATAGTTGAAAGAAAAATGACAGAAGATGACTTTAAGGACCGCATAAGAGAAGACAGGAAGAGATTAACTACTTTATCTCCTGAAGAGAGAAAGGATAATTTTAAAGAGGTTACATTTAACTATAGCGAGGATGTTGCCAAGGAAGAGGCTTTAAGGTGTCTTGAATGTGGTTGCGCAGATTTCTATGAATGTAAGCTTTATAAATATGCTAACGAGTACGATGTTTATCCGGAGAAAATAGCTGGAGCTATCGTTTCTGATAAGGAAGATAAAACTTCTCATCCTTTTATCGATGTAAATCCTGAAAAATGCATATTGTGTGGATTGTGCGTTAGAGTTTGCGATGAACTCATGGGCGTGTGTGCTTTAGGATTTTATAAAAGAGGATTTGAAGCCTCTGTTAAACCTGAATTTAATAGAAAGCTCAGGGAAACAAATTGCATCTCTTGTGGTCAATGTGTCAATTTATGTCCTACTGGAGCGTTGACTGAAAAGTTATTCATAGAAAAGTCCGTTCCTGTAAAAGAAGAATCAAAAAATGATATTTGTAGCTTTTGTAGTGTAGGATGTGAAAATGAATTCAAGTTTAGAGGAGATAAAATATTTAGAAGTGTTCCAAAAGGCGAAGAAGGTCTATTGTGCGTTAAAGGTAGATTTGGATTTAAAGATGTAGAAGAGAATAGATTTTTTACCCCTTTTGTAAAGGATAAGGATATAAGTTTTGAAGATTCATATAATTTAATTGCTGATATGGTTAAAAATTATGATGGAGATTCACTTGCAGTTTCTGTAAGCGATAAATTTACAAATGAGGAAATTTATTTCATCAAGGAATATGCAAATAAAGTATTAAAAACTAATAATGTATACAGTTTTAATGCTAAGAGGAGCGGTTTAAAGGAAGTATTAGGATTTGATTCACCTACAAGTACTTTTGATGATTTACATGACACAGAATTGATTTTATTATTTGGATCAAATACAGTGAAAGATCATACCATTGCAGCGATAAAAATCAGAAATGCAGTTAAAAACGGAGCAAGATTAATTACAATGAATCCATTTAAGACCATGTGCGACGAATGGGCATATTTAACGATTAAAGCAGATAATAATTTAAGTTTATTAAAAGAAATAGCTAAAGCTTTAATTGATCTTGGATCTAATCCTAAAAATGCTGTAGGATTTGAAGAATTTAAGGGAAGCTTAAATGAAGTAGTGCCAAAAGAAGAAGCTAAGAATATTGCTAAAATGTATTTAGATTCTAAAAAAGCTATGATCATTTTTGATGAAAAATTTGTGACATTTGAGGCATCAAAACTTTTAGCTGAAATTGCAATTCTATCTGAGAATGCTGGTATTTTGCCTCTTAAACAAAATAGCAATAGCCAAGGTCTCTTAGATATGGAAATAAACCCTGATAGAAATGAATTAATTGAAAAAATCGATAAGGGACAGATTAAAAGCTTATTTATATTTGGAGAGGATATACAAAGCGTTGATTTATCTAAACTAGAGAATTTAATTGTGTTCGATAGTCATTTGACTGACACATGTAAAAAGGCTTATTTAGCTGTTCCATTTAGTGTGTATTATGAGACTTCTGGCACATATACTAATACAGAAGGAAAGATTCAAAAAAGAAATCAGATTTTAAAGTCCAAAATAGGCATTAGCAATTGCGAAATTTTACAATGTTTAGCAAAAGCGTCTAATGAGGTACTTGAGGCTTATTCTCAGGTTCATCATGATAGCGATAAAAAGATACATTTTTCTGTATCAAAGGATGGTAATGCTTTCGAAGAATTAGAAAATACTAATTATATTTATAGAGATTTCATGAACTATTTAGAAAAAGAAAATTTAGTTAGGAAATAATTTTTAGTAAAATATCCACTTTGGTTTATCAAAGTGGATATTTTT
>WQUF01000071.1 GCA_009785875.1 Oscillospiraceae bacterium
TTTATAACATCGCCATAGTATTCCGGTATGGAAGTCTCGCTCACAAGCATCTTAGAAAGGGGCTGCCTATTCTTTATATTGGCTGCATTTCTAGCTGATCTTCCTAGCTTCACTATAGAATATGCCAAGTCCATGTTCTCTTCCAGTTCTTTATCAATTAAGGAATCATCTACATCCGGCCAAGTGCAGAGATGTATGCTTTCATTAGCATCTTCGTCTAAAGATATAACTAAGTTTTGGTAAATTTCTTCTGTCATAAATGGAACAAAAGGAGCACTTATTTTACATAGGGTATTCAAGACTCTATAAAGCGTAGTATATGCACCAATTTTATCTTCAGTTAACTCTGATCCCCAATATCTTCCTCTACACCTTCTCACGTACCAATTCGACAGTTCATCTACGAATTTATCCAATGCCCACCCGGCTTCTGTTATATCGTAATGGTCCAAGAGATAGCTGACCCTTTCGATTAAGCTATTTACTTTAGACAATATCCATCTATCCATTATGCTTTCAGATTTAAAATCTTTATATTCTAAAGGATTGAATTCATCCAGCTCTGCATATAGAACATAAAATGAATAGACATTCCAAAACGTGCTTAAAAATTTTCTTTGTGATTCTTTTACATCCATTTTAGAAAACCTTATTGGAACCCATGGGGCTGAAGTGGTGTAAAAGAACCATCTGACGGAATCCGCTCCAAATTCGTTTATAATTTCCATAGGATCTATAACATTTCCCAGATGCTTAGACATCTTTTTTCCATCTTTATCTAAGACGTGACCCATGACTATGCAGTTTTTAAAAGCAGGTCCATTGAATATAGTTGTAGCTATGGCATGTTGAGAATAAAACCACCCTCTAGTCTGATCCACTGCTTCTGATATGAAATCTGCAGGGAAGTTATCTTTAAATAGCTCTACGTTCTCAAAAGGATAATGATGCTGTGCAAAAGGCATGGATCCTGAATCAAACCAGCAGTCTATTACTTCCTCGACTCTCTTCATATTTTTACCGCATTTTGGGCATTTTAAAGAAACTTCGTCTATATACGGCTTATGAAGCTCTATCTTTTCTTTTACGTTTATCCCCTTTTCCTTTAATTCTTTTATAGATCCTATGCATTCTTCGTGACCGCATTCGCATTGCCATATTGGAAGTGGTGTCCCCCAATATCTGTTTCTCGATATGCTCCAATCTATCACGTTTTCCAGGAACTTCCCAAACCTTCCTGTCCTAACATTATCAGGATACCAATTTATTTTATCGTTGTTTTTTAAAAGCTCTTCTCTTAAAGACGACATCCTTATAAACCAGGAATCCCTTGGGTAATATAAAAGAGGAGTGTGGCATCTCCAGCAATGAGGGTAGGCGTGAACAAATTTTTCGGATTTATATAGCTTATTTGTATTCTTCAATTCTTCAATTATCTTAGGATCTGCGTCTTTTACAAATAACCCAGCCCAAAGTGTCACTTCTTTTACAAATTTCCCTTCCAAGTCCACCAGGTGCACAAATGCAAGGTCATACTTTTTACCGGTGTTATAGTCATCTTCACCATAAGCCGGAGCAGTGTGAACTATACCTGACCCCTCTGACATGGTTACGTAGTCTCCGTGGACGACTATATGGGCTTTCCCTTCCGATATCTCTGCAAAATTAAACAATGGTTCGTATTCAATTCCTAAAAGTTTTTCTCCTTTAAACTCGTCTATTATTTCATATTCACCTATCATTACTTTTGGAACTAATTCTTTTCCAAGAATATAAATTTCACCGTTATTTTTTACTTCTGCATATACGCAGGATTTATTTATAGTCAAAGCAACGTTTGAGGGAAGAGTCCAAGGAGTAGTTGTCCATGCAAGCATATATTTATCTTCATTTTTTAATTTAAATTTTGCTATGACCGTATTGTCTTTTACATCTTCGTAGCCTTGAGCAACTTCGTGAGATGCAAGACCTGTTCCACACCTTGGGCAATATGGCATGACTTTAAACCCTTTATAGAAAAGCCCTTTATCCCATATTTCCTTTAAAGCCCACCAGACTGATTCTATATAATCATTGTGGTAGGTAACATAAGGATTATCCATATCGAGCCAGAACCCAACCTTCTCTGACATCTCTCTCCACATATTCACATAGGTAAATACGCTCTCTTTGCATTTTTCTATGAATGGTTCAACTCCAAATTTCTCTATATCTTTTTTACCAGATATTTTTAATTGCCTTTCCACTTCAAGTTCCACAGGAAGACCGTGAGTATCCCAGCCGCCTTTTCTTAAAACCTTATAGCCCCTCATTACTTTATATCTTGGGATTATATCCTTGACAGCCCGAGTTATGACGTGTCCAATATGCGGCTTCCCATTTGCTGTTGGAGGTCCTTCATTAAAAGTGAAATATTCTCCATCTTGGTTTAAATTAAAATTCTTCTTCACAATATCCTTTTCGTCCCAAAGTTTTAAGATATCATCTTCCTTTTGGCGAAAGGTCCTCTCTTGATCTATTTTTTTGTACATACAA
>WQUF01000072.1 GCA_009785875.1 Oscillospiraceae bacterium
TTTACTTTTGACTTCTATATTTGATTTTGTTTTATACTTTAGATCGCCGTAGGTAAACCAGCCATCGATGCCAAAATATTTCACAGCATCTATATAAGCCTTCCAAAGTGGAGGATTCTGATTCACGTAGATTTCCCAAAATGGTTTGCCGGTTATTCTGCATGGGATCATATTCGATATATCAGGTGCTACAGGTACACGATCAACGGTTTGACCTCTACAGGCTGCCATCATCCTCTCTCTCGATGTCATTTCATTCAAATATCTCACCTCATTTAGATCTTTGTCCATCTTGCTTTTAAAAGATAAGCTGCTGCTTTCGGCTGCCTTTGGCGTGTAAATACTCCTTTTTTGTTCCCAATCACCCTGGTAAGCCCTTGCTTTGTAGCAAAATCTGCGAATGCCCAGATATGCTCGCCTATGACAAAATCAAACTTGTCAAAAGATTTAAAGTACTGCTCCAAAAATTCACATTGGAAATCTTCTGTGAAGGCTACAGGAGGAATCTGATGGAAACCAGCCACTGTATCCGCTCCAAACTCGGTTACGATGATAGGTTTAGGGTATTTTTTATGCCATGCTAAGAGTTCTGAGTCCATTTGTTTCTCTATAAAATCTGTAACACCATGATCTATATACCATCCAAAATATCGATTGATGCAAATTACATCAAAGAGCTGAGAAACTTTATCCCTGGCAGCATCTACTGTATGTACAATCGTCACAGGCCTCGATGGATCGAGCTTTCTGAGTTCATTAACTACTGAAGTAAAATAAGGTAGAGCTGCCTCCTCATTTGTAGCAGCTTCATTTGCTACACTCCACATGACCACTGAAGGGTGATTTTTATCCCGAGCTATCATTTCTCTTATAGTTTGCAAGTGATGATCCAGCGTATTTGCATTTATGCGATCCTCTGCAAATATTTTTTCATCATCATTCCACAAGCACATACCAACAGCTGGTGCCTCGTCAATTAGGACGATACCTTCCTGGTCTGCAAGATTTATTATTTCCTCTGAATAAGGATAATGAGATGTTCTAAAAGAATTTGCACCTATCCATTTAAGCAGGTTGAAATCTCTAACGTTTAGCACCTCATCAAGCCCTTTGCCTCTTATATCAGAATCTTCATGCTTGCCAAATCCCTTGAAATAAAAAGGAACTCCATTGATGAAAAACTTGCTGCCTTCCACTTTTACTGTGCGTATACCAAAAGGAAGCCGATATACATCTACAACCTTTCCACTAGTATCGGTTAATTTAACGGACAGCGTGTAAAGGTACGGTTTTCCAGGTTGCCACAGCTTTGCGTTTGAAACCATGAGTGACCCGCTTGATCCCGTGCCTTCTGCGACTATACTTCCTGTTTCATCAGAGAGGCAGAGTAGTACCGAGATATTTTCTCCTTTTACCACCACATCATATTTAACGACTCCATCTACACCACAAATATCCGTTGTAACCTTTATATCCTCGATGTAGGTTTTCGGTGTGGTATAGAGCTTTACTGGTCTGTGAATACCGGAATAATTATAAAAATCGAAGTATGTTTCCTGAACCTTATATCCTGCTGGATGTTTTTCATCGTTATAGGTCTTGATTTCCCCTGTGGGTAGGCAAGTCCAATCCAATACATTGTTTACGCATACTGTTACCCTGTTTTCTTCGCCGTATTTTACCATATCCGATATATCTGCTTCAAAAGGGAGGAAACCACCTCTATGCCTTACCGCCTCTATAGAGTTGATCCACAAAATGGCGTGATGTGCGGCACTGCCAACTCGAATCATCAAAAGTTTATCTCTCCATGAATCCGGCACGAAGAATGTCCTCTCATACCATACGTTTCCAATATGATCACGTATGGACGCATCCGTTGTAATATCATTATAGCTCGCAGGCACAGGCATTACGATACTTTCTTTAAGTCTATCCATATACCACTTATTATAAAGACCCTCGTCCTCTTTATCGACTTTAAAATTCCACAGCCCGCTTAAATCTTTTACTTCTCTCGATTCACTTTCAATGGGATATAACATCTATCTAATTTCTCCTTTTCACTATAAGCTACATAAATATAATATCCCTTCTTACTAGTGAAATCAATTTCCATCCATAAATTATTAAATATTATTGCTACTAAGAGAATTTTTTATGCTACAATAATAATAGTAATGTACTTAGAATGGAGGCTAACAACAGAACAAATATATCTACTAAAATATAATAAAATACATTAGTAATATATAGATATATTTAGTATTTATTGCAGATTACAGGAAAAGCGAGCAAACAAAGCTAAAAAATTGATAAGGGAGTTATTGAGAAATGATAATAGCGAGGAAAGTTAGGCTATTACCAACAAGAGAACAAGAGCAACAGCTCATAAAATCGGCTGGGACAGCGAGATTTATATATAATTGGGCGTTAGATAAGCAAATAGAGCAAATGAAATTAGCAGGGAAATTTACGAAATTAAAAGACACAGAATTGCGAAAGGAATTAACAAGGCTAAAACAAACAGAAG
>WQUF01000073.1 GCA_009785875.1 Oscillospiraceae bacterium
CTTGTAGATAGGGTTCACTGCCACCCTTGATCAGACATCGATTACTACCCACAATCTTCCATCGTTTTTTAAGCCATCCGTCAGAAGTGTTATCAGGTGAACTCAAATCCAATTCTTTATTGCCAGAAGGATTTCCAAAAAGAATATCGCCGACATCCTCGGAAAATGAATTATCAAAGAAATTGATTTTTGACCATTCAAGAAGCCCGTTCGGATTGATCCAATACTGATCCGAAAGGCTAAGCCCAAAACTTTTATTAAGCAGTTCATCCTTGTTAGCAATTCCCATCTCGGTTAATGCTATATCAAGCCCTTGCCGAGATGCAGGTATAGAACGACCTTTCCACCACTCATTAAGATTGTGGCGCAAGAAAATCTTGTTTGTACCTATACCTACTGGCAGATATTCTAAGTTATGGTTTTCAAGGATTTTAGAAATAGCACCACTAGCAGCATCAATCTCGCATGTCAGTATCGGTGTATTTTTGTTCATAAGTATATATCTCATGTTTCACCACCTCTCTTGAATTGATTATAACCTAATATATTCAATTTAAAAAGATTTCTCTATGTTTTTTCCCTATAATTGTGTTTAAAGGAACTCTGTAAATTGCTTGGAGAAGCTTTGTTTGATTCTGCAACAACTGCTTTTTTAAATAATCACAGAGAAACTCCAGCAGATTTTGAGGACTTCTGCAATGAATATAAAGCTTTTTGCGGTGCTGAGAATGAAGCTAAGTTATCACAATTTTTTAACGATTGGATATACTCTTGTGAAGCTTTAAAAAAATATATTTAGCAATTATGTATAAAAATTTTTCTTTGGACGATAATTTAGATATTGTTTACTTTATCTAATTTAATATTTATTTTTTTAATTTTCATCTTTATTGGGGTCTTTTATGACTCCTTTTTATTTTTTCACCAATTCCAACTTAATATCTTTACGAAGAACTAAAATATGGTTGCTCCCCGTGTGTTGTTAATTATTCTGTTACTTTTCAGTACATGACACGGATGCTCTCCCTATCCCATTTAGCCATCACTTTTTTTGTAGAATATCCAAAATGTGATTTGATACTCCAACTAAATTTTGATTCCCACAGATCGTTAAAGTATACTTAACATATTTTTGAAATAAGCCTTCATCCATATTATCAATAACTTCAGGTATGTAATGAGAATACATATCGGTGCCTACATAGTGAAGTCTTTTTGCGTTCAAACTATTATTTAAGCAATCGATCTGCTCTTTTCTATGAAGCTCGAACACTCCAAAAGGGTTGCTGATTGGCATATATATGTTTTCATCCAGCAGATTATTTTGTACTAAAAAGTCATACATGTTAGCTTTAAATGCAGTCTGAATCATAGATGCGTCAAACTGACAATACGCTACAAAGATAATGCCACCTTTTTTTGTAACTCGTATAGCTTCGTTCAGACACTTTAATTTATCCTCAGTTGTAAATAAATGGTACATTGGACCTAAGCATAGCGTAATATCAAATAAATCATCTGGATACATAGATAGATCCAGCGCATTCCCTAGAACTTCCGTGATATTATCTGAAGGAAGGGTGTTTTGCTTTAGAACATCCAAATTAGCTTGTACAAGCTCTACTGCATCCACTTGGTAACCTTCATGAGCATAATGGAGGGAATACCTGCCTGTACCACAACCGATTTCTAATAGTCTATCCCCATTATTAAGATATTCATCAATAAAATGAAGTGTTACAATATATTCCACCGAACCATGTTTTGATGAAAATCTCTCATCCTCTTTTCTCGTCGAATAGTAATCCGATATTATTTTTTCAGTATCCACATTAAAAGCCCCTTTATTTAATCTTTCTTATATTGAAAGCCCAATTCACTTGCCTGTTCTCCATTAGAACCCCAATTATCTAGGGATGGTTCATGGATGATTATGAAAATATCACTTGCATTAATTTCAAGTCTCTCACCAAGTAAACGTGTGACTTCCTTGATTATTTTTCTTTTAATCTCTTTACTTCGCCCAGGATATAAGTCTAATTCGATTAAAGTAAATTTATCAGTCTTTGTCTTTCTTCGTTCAAAATCTGCAGTATCAAGTTCATATAATCGCTGAAACCTATCTTCATCATCGATTTCAAGTGCAAGCATCAATGCTTCATGAACAGCTTGTAGAAGTTCCTTTTTATATTCATTTGATTTTCCTTTAATGATCTCAAGTTTTACAAATGGCATTTTATTATCCTCCCATAGATTAATATTAGTTTTTTTATTTTTGCTCATAGATCCATACAATCTCGCCTTCGATTTCTTTTTTTAGAAGTCTATTTTCACGCTGTTTTAGAGCTGCATACTCAACAACATCTGTTTCTTTATTATATTTGTTCTTAAATATATTTCTTAAATCAGTGATAAAATTTAAGAACTTAAATGAGTCTTCTATTATATCTGTTTTAGCGTAATTATAATCTATAATTAAATCTACATCGCTATCTTCAGTGTAGTCCCCTCTTGCAAAAGAACCAAAAA
>WQUF01000074.1 GCA_009785875.1 Oscillospiraceae bacterium
TAATATATTATATATACCTTTTGGAAGCCTATTAACTTTATCGTATAATTTCACAAATTTTAAAGCGTTAATTACAATCTCTTCATCTTCTAATTTATTAATAATTGGCCTCATTAAAATATTTTCTGCTATTGTCAAAGCAAATATTTGATAATCTTGAAAAACAGTACCAATTGCATTCCTTAATGAGTAAACATCATATTTATTATATTCTATATCATTAATTAACAACTCACCATAAGTTGGCTTATATAAATATGTAATTAGTTTAACAAGTGTAGTTTTTCCTGCACCATTTTCTCCAACAAAAGCAATCTTATCACCACTAGAAATTTTTAAATTAATATTATTCAATACTGTGTTTTTAGCACCTGAATATTTAAAACCGACATTTCTTAATTCTAATGTTGGTGTTAATGGTATATCTATAAAATCGCCATTTTTTATTATTTTTGATTTATACTCCCTGATCATAAGCAAAGAATTTATTAGTAGGTCCACTCGATATCCCTAAGCAAATAGCAGTTAACATGAAAATCAACAATATCTTTCGCAACATTACCACCCTTTCACTTCTTCTATCTTCTATTATTAATTTAATACTAAAAACGCTTGAATTCAAAAATAATTTAGGTTAAAATTTACATATGTAACCCCGTGGAAATTTCATTATAATTAAGTTTATATAAACCTCTCATTCATACTTAATATTTCAAAATTAAATTAAAAAATTTCCATATGGAAACTTTGTAAGGAGGTATTTTCAGTGTTTAAATACAGTAGAATCAAGGCTTTAAGGGAACAAAAGGGGCTAAAGCAAAAAGATTTATGCAATGAAATTTTAACAAAATCCACTCTAAGTAAAATAGAAAATGGTAAAGTTAGCCCAACTGTTGAACAATTGGAGCATATTTTAAAAATCCTAAATGTGAAAACAAGCTGCTTTTTTGAAGAAGAGGATGACATTATAATACATAGTTCAGCATCAAAAGATTGTATAAAGCTTAAAGAAATATTTGAAAATGGAAAATATCAAACCGAACGAGATTATAAATTCATGGATTCAAAATCATTTAAAGAATTCATCCAAGGTTATTCTGATTTATCTGATGAATTTAAAATAATGATGTTGAAAGAAGCCTTAGAATCCTATAACACCCTTGGTAAAATAGCCCATTTTAAAAATGATAAAAAAACAGCATTTAAATATTTCTATAGTGCATATAAACTCTATAAGGAATTAAATTATAGTAAAGTAACTCAAGATATAACGGAAGAGCTGACCAAAATTGCTTATAATATCGCTTTGTATTATTATAATGATAGCGATTACAAAAAATGCATAGATTTCACTTTGAATTTTTTAAAAGATAGTGGTAATTTCATCCACAATGAATTAACCCCAAGCCTTTATTCACTTATTTCAAGTGCTTATTACATGTTAAACGATTTAAATGATTCACTGATAAATTTAGAAAAAGCTATTACATTATTCAAAATGTTAAATTTTAATCATAAAATACCAATTTGTGAGATCAATAGAATCAACATCTACATTTCTCAAGATAAATTTAATGAGGCTCTTGAATGTGCTGATCATTTTATCGATGAAACTTCAAATGATATTGTTTTAAACCAGAGGTTTAAGATGCAAAAGTCCATTGTCTATTTTAATATTAAAGACTATAAAAGCTGCAGAGATACTCTAAAATCAGTGGTGTTTAATAAGCTAAGCAAAGATAATAAAAGAGATTATCGCTTTATGTTAGCTCATATAGAGTTTACAGAAGGAAATTTTGATCCAATTAAAAATTTTCATAAAACCTATAAAAGTCAATATGAAGAAAAGCGTTTAATACCAGATTTATGCTTAATTTTACAAGATCTATATGAAATCACAATGGATTATCAATATATAGAAAAAATCATAGACTTAAAAGATAGGCCATATCAAAATCGAGTAGCTATTAAATATGATAAACATACTAATTATTAGCTTCCAATTAGAAAATATATTATATCTTAAAATAGGATAAAATATATTGTATTAACAAGTTATTTAATATATATTTAAAGTCTATAATTAACCCTTATTTTTCTCATCGATTTTTTTACTCCAGCACAAATAAGCCTTTTTTTTGAATTTTTAAAAAAAACGGCTGACCCTTCCACCCCTTGTCCTACAAGGTCTCTATTCGCATTTCTTTGGTAAATCTAGTAGAATCAACTGTCTATTTATTCATTGGTGGAAGATGCTCATCAACTCCTCTCTACCTATACAAATTAGGCTAATGTTGTTATTCTCCCATAATCGTCGCTTTTAATCAGATCTATAGTTTCTTGAGTAACAATTCCATTTTTCAAATACTGATCCATGTGAACATCGTTTAAACTTACATTTAAATACTTGTTAATCTCACCCTTTTTAATTGTTTGATGCTTTTTAGCTACTCCTGCTCGAATATAGGTAATATCCCTTAAAATCGCTTCCAATTCTATATTGTTTACTTTCAACGTTATAGTCGTAT
>WQUF01000075.1 GCA_009785875.1 Oscillospiraceae bacterium
ATCCCAACTTTTTCTACATTTGAATAATTTGCTTCTTCTCTAGCTTTATTAACATAGTATTTTAAAATTCTCCAAATTCTTGTATCATGTTCTGCTACTATATTAGCTACGGCTTTTACTGGCATTGATTTTATTAGTATTATTACAAAGCTTTCAAATAATAATGTAAAACCACTACCTAATCTACTCCACGGAACATCTATCATATTAATTCCATTTTTCGTCTTTATTCTTGGTACATTACAATGTATAAATGCTTTATATTGAAAAAAATTTAGATGTCTCCATGTTTTATTTAGTGTATCATACGCTGTTGTACTTTCTTCATCATTTATTTTAAATTTATATCCTTTTTTAAAAGATACATATATATGCAATTCTTCTCCTGTAAATTCAGTTCTTTCTACATACCAAGGTTCTTGTAATTGTAGTGCTAGTGTAAACATTTCTTCATTTGCAAAACTAAACATATTTTTGTCCTCCATTTTTTTTGAGGTATTGTCAAAATTTTTCTTAGAAAAATCTCGCAACCCATTGATTTATATATATTTATACAAAAAAACTTGATTACCCCCCTTTTTTAGGTTAAAATTTTAGTGGTTAAACAAAAAATTTAATAACCAGAAAGGTTGGTATCAAGTTATGTATAATATTATAACTAATTTATTAGTACTTTTGCAAGTACAACAGAAAATCATTTCTATTTTATTTGTTTTAGTTACGTGTAAGTCCCCTAAATCTAAACATTTCGATAAATGTGATAATGTACCTTATCGAAAATTGATTATTGATAGAATGCCTGTATTCGACACTACTACCAAGAGACTCGATTATACACAACTCTTAAATGATTATTTTACAAATACTGGTAAACATCTTAAACCTGTTTCTCGTAATTCAGACGCTAAGTTTACTGTTCCTGAAGACTTGGTTTGTACCCACTGTGGAGCTCCTTCTGAATACCTGATACTCCATAAATCTGAGACTTTTCAATATCGTTGTAAGGTCTGTAAACGTTCTTTCGTTCATAAACCTTTTGCTCCTAAACAACCTGTTTTTCGTTGTCCTTATTGTGGTAAAGCACTTGTTAGAATAAAGGAACGCTCTTGTTTTTATATCTGGAAATGTGTCAGCTTAGACTGCTCTTTCTACAAAGATAATTTTAATAATCTTTCTAAAAAAGAGAAGGAAGTCTTTAAACTAAAACCTGAAAATTACAAACTGCATTACCTATATCGTGAGTTTACTACTGAATTCTTACCTTTATCTTCTCAGCAAAATTATGAGATGCCTTCTGGCTGTCTTTCTAAGATTTATAGCTCTTCTCATACTCTTGGACTTATTCTTACTTACAATATTAATTATGGCTTATCTGCTCGTGCTACTGCTTCTATTTTGTATGATGTCCATGGACTTAAAATTTCTCATCAAACTGTTATTAATTATCGTAATCAAGTTGCTCCTATTGTTAAACCTTTTTTAGATAATTACCCTTATGAGATTTCCTCTTCTATTGCTGGTGATGAAACTTATATTAGAGTTGTGGGTAAATGGAACTATATTTTCTTTTTTGTTGATACCATTAGAAAAACTATTCTTTCTTATCATACTTCTCCTAATAGAGATACTGAATCCGCTATCATTGCCATTAACTATGTTTTATCTAAGTTTAAGAACATTCCTCAAGATTTAGCTTTTACTGTTGATGGCAATCCTATTTACCTTCTTGCTCAATATTGGTTTTCTCAACATAATATCAATTTCGATATTCATCAAGTAATCGGTTTAACTAATGATGACGAGATTTCTAAAGAGTTCAGACCTTTTAAGCAGGCTATTGAAAGACATAACCGTTCTTTTAAATCTAATGCTAGAAGTTCTCACGGCTTTGGCTCTCCTTATGGCTCTGTAGCTTATGTTGCTCTTTTCTGTACTTACTTCAATTTTCTTAGACCTCATATGGCTTTAGATTACAATGTTCCTGTTCCTATTGAAGAAGTCCAAAAACAACCTCATATGCCTGCTAAGTGGCTTAAATTAATTGAGCTTAGTCAACAATATATTCTACAGCATCAACTACACCAAACTGCATAATTTTACCTATTCTAGAGCCTGAGCTTAAAAAACTATAACTTATTTCTCTCTAGATAATCGGCGTAGCGTACCCTTGCAAAAGATTAAAAAAATGATACAATCTTTTTTTGCGAAGGTGTGTTTAACTTGTTTTTTACCCATCCTTTTCACCTTCGCTCGTATACCTTACATCATTTTTTTAATCTTTTGCAAGGGCGATTATCGGAATTATTACCGTATTTGTTTTTCAATGTGCATTTTTTGCTTTTTAACATCTAACTTTTTACATTATCTTTTTTGAGAACATTGTATCATATTAATTTACATTTTTCTATATTACCCACACGAAATAGCGAAGAGCCAAAGATAGTTGACAAGTTACATAATGTCATGTTATAATAAGTTTATGCTTTAAATATTGAAGTGCTTTTTACCCACTGGTGGCATAT
>WQUF01000076.1 GCA_009785875.1 Oscillospiraceae bacterium
ATATTTAAATTAAAAAAGGATCTATTTCTCTAGATCTTTTTTTAATATTGGCAAGCATTTACCTCGTCAGTATAAATTGGAGCAATATCTATGTTTTTAAATTTTAATCAGTCAAAAAAACCGTTATAGTATTAAAAGCTTTGTACAATAATGGATTAAGTGGATTTTTTCACCATAGTTGCTAATTGAAGAAATGAATGACAAAGGATAAAAAAAATGAAAAACAGATCCGACAAGAAAGCGGTTAACACGATCTAAACTAAAGCACAAACAATCTTTATGGGTAATTGGGGGGATGAAAAAGTTTTTATGGAAATTTCCTACAAAGGAAAATAAATAAATCAGAAAATTATGGAATGTTAGGAGATGAAAGAAAAATAGAAAAGCTATATCCTACTAAAATTATGAGTAATGTTAAAAAGGTTGCACATGGTTTTTCTATGATATTAATATTGAAGGAAGACGCTACTCTATGGAGCTATGGAAATGATACTTATATTGGATTTGATCAAGATAAGGACGGATATTCAAATTTTGATGAATTAACACCGATTAAAATTATGGATGACATTGTTGATATAGCTGCTGGTGATGCTCATGGATTAGCTGTAAAATCTGATGGTACTCTTTTTGCATGGGGAGATAATAGTTCTGGTCAACTAGGCGATGGAACTACGGAAGTTAGATATACACCAATTAAAATTATGGATAACGTTTTATCAGTAGATGCACATGAATATTCTAGTTTTGCTATAAAGAATGATAGAACCCTGTTGGGCTGGGGTAATAATTATTATTCTCAATTAGGCGATGGAACGATGACAAATAGACTTACACCCATCCAAATAACTGATAATGTTAAATTTGTTTCAGCTGGAGAAGGTGCAACTTTTGTTATAAAAAACGATGATACTTTATGGTGTTGTGGAAATAATTCAGATACCAAAATTCTTGATGAAGTATTTCTACCAGGGAACAAAATTACCTCTAATGGGATAATTTTCAAGGATGAGGTTTCAACGGTGTGTTTCAAAAAATGATCAAATCAGTTGACACATTTTGTTTTATTATGTTCACAAAATCAGATGAAATCAACACTTTAAGTGATATCATAAACTTAAAGGGCGTCAACTGATTTGAATCACGCCTCCTTGTGTACATGTTTACGTACACAAGGATTTAATAAGCTGAAACTTGAATAAATATTATGACTATACTCTGGATATATTTTCAATATATCTATTTTTCATATCATCTAGAATTATATCAGACTCAATAGGATTTAAATAATAAGATTTAAAATAACCATCAACTATTTTAGCAGCCTTTTGAGTACCATTTTCACTGCTAATTAATTTTCCTAATTCCTTTGCTTTTTGCTTCATATTCTCATCATTAATTGCAGTTTTAATGAGATTTGATAAATTTATCGCATTTAATTTATTAAAATCAACAGGTTTAGGGCTTACACCTAATTTATAAAGATGCTTTCCCCAATAGAACTGATCCCCTAAAAAAGGAGTTATAATAGTCGGTACCCCAGCTCTCATACTCGCCGCAGCAGTTCCAGCCCCACCATGTGTAATGGTGGTTTGTACATTTTTAAATAACCAAGAATGTGGAACATCTTTAACCAAAAAAACAGAATCAGGAAGCTTATCCTTTCCAAGGTCAGTCCATCCAGCGGATACTATAGCGCGTACCCCAGAAAGCTTTATAGCCTCTAGGATCATCTCTGTGGTCTTGATTGGATTATCGTCGATCATGCTTCCAAATCCTATGTAAATTGGTTTAGAACCACTTTTTATAAAACTGACTAAATCTTCTGGTGGAGTATAATTTTCAATATCATCATTAAAAAAGTATCCTGTAACAATCCAATTTTTAAACCAATCATGTGGCTTTTTAATAACATGTGGGCTAAAGGCAAATAAAACAGGTGCTCTATCTTTTAGTTGCTTTAAATAAGGTCCAAAAAAACCATATGGCTTTAATCCTAAATACTCCCTTCTAATTTTATTTGTCCATTTGCTAGTTGCTAACCAAACAAGTTCACCTAAAATTAAATGCGTAGTTATATTAAATAAATAAAAAAACTTATTTTTATTCGAAAATGGTAAAATAATAGAGGGAAATTCAACAGTTGGATAAAGAGGATATAAAACTGATTGTATACATGGTATATTTAACTTTTCAGCAATATCGTAAGCTCCAAGATAGATAAAAGCTGAAATAATAGCATCACTACCCTTGCAAGCTTCCATTATTTGCTTAAAATATAGCTCAGCTAGAGGTTTCATATCGCTAAATAATTTGGCTAAAAAACTAAGTCCATTCTTTTTCTCTCTTGCTTCCACGAGCTCCTTCCTCTTTAAAAAAGCGACTGGATCGATACCATAAATAGGAGTGTAATTTAATTTTGCATCTAAAACCATTTCTTTAAACACTTCTGGAACTGGCATATGTATTTCATGTCCAAGTTTTTTCAATTCTTTACCTAAAGCAACATATGGCTGAATATCTCCTCTAGAACCCATTGCTACAATTGTAATTTTCATTTTTTCACCTCCATTTTTATTATACTATCTTTTTGATAAAAATGCCAGTTTAATTGTTAAAATAAGTTAAAAAATATAATTATATGTCAATATTTCATATAGTATTGCTACTATGATAAAAATATTACAAAAAAATACCCAAAAGATGGGTATTTAAATATTAAAGCTAATACATCTTTTAATATTATAATTATATCAAAAAATTATTGTTTTTTAAAATGTAAATTATTCAAATTTTCTTACGCTTATTTCATTATTTTCTTCCTTCTTATTCACAGATATTTCATAGTCTTTTTGTCTTAACATATCGCATATATATTTTAAATCGCTATCAGAATGTTGACCCAAAGCTATGATTAAATCGTCATTTTTGTTCATAATACCAAGATATGAATATAAGTTATTAAAGTCATTTATGTTTCCTTTGTTAAATAAATTAAACCTATATTTTGCCATTTCAATCACCTCTTCATTAGTATGGACACATTTAATAAAAATAAAACATCCTTTTCAAGTTTAATCAAAAAGGATGTTATAAAAATTATTCTTCTTCTAATTCTTTTTTAGCACTTTCAATTATCTTTGCAGTTTCTTGTACTGGAACTTCATCATATCTTTCAAATTTCATGGTGAACTGACCTCTACCCTGTGTCATGCTCCTTAAATCTGTAGCATATTTTAGCATTTCTGCTTGAGGGACTTCTGCTGAAACTATCTGATATTTTCCATGTGGTTCCATTCCAAGGACTTTCCCTCTCTTTTTATTGATATCACCAATTATATCGCCCATGTAACTATCAGGAATTTTAACTTCAACGTGCATTATAGGCTCTAAAATAACAGGATTCGCTTCAGCAAGACCTTTCTTAAACGCTAGTGAAGATGCAATTTTAAAAGCCATTTCTGAAGAGTCTACCGGGTGATAAGATCCATCGTAAAGAGTGGCTTTAAGCTTAATCACAGGATATCCAGCTAAAACGCCTTTTTGAATGCATTCTCTAAGCCCTTTTTCAACAGCAGGTATGTATTGTCTTGGTACAACTCCGCCTACTACTTCATCCACAAATAATAAATCTGTTTCACCATCTGTCCTCGGTTCAAATCTGATCTTTACATCTCCATATTGACCATGCCCACCGGATTGTTTCTTGTGCTTTCCTTGAACATCGGATTTTTTCTTTATAGTTTCTCTATATGGTATTTTTGGAACAGATAATTCAACATCAGCTCCAAATTTGCTCTTTAATTTGCTTGCTATCACTTCCAAGTGAGTTTCTCCGGTGCCTGATATTATGGTCTCAGCACTTTCTTTATCTCTACTTACTGTAAATGTTTCGTCTTCATCCATAAGCCTGGATAATCCAGTGGATATCTTATCTTCATCATTTTTTGCTTTTGGTACAACAGCTAAAGAGATAGAAGTTTCAGGGAATTTAATTTCTTCATACATGATGACATTATTTTGAGTGCATAATGTATCTGATGTCCTGGTATATTGCAATTTGCTTATAACCCCAATATCTCCTGCAGATACTTCTTTTGTATTTATCTGCTGTTTTCCTCTGGTAAAGAATAGACCACCCATTCGCTCTGTTTTATCATTATTTGGATTATATAAGTTCATGTCCGATGTGATCTTTCCTGTAACCACTTTAAACATGGATAGTTTTCCAATAAATGGGTCAACAATTGT
The DNA here is from genome assembly GCA_009785875.1 of Oscillospiraceae bacterium. Lineage (GTDB taxonomy): Bacteria > Bacillota > Clostridia > Clostridiales > Clostridiaceae > WQUF01. Next base: position 4,252 of record WQUF01000076.1, read on the forward strand.
CTTAAACACAAACGCCGATGGTGCACCACTTGGATCAAATTTTACAATCTTTTCATTGCCGCTGGAATCTTTTCCTTTCATGCCATTCATTTGCGCTGGAGATGGTAGTGCTTCGATTATTTCTTCCAATAATGTTTCAATGCCTACCATAGTAGTAGCTGAACCACAAAATACCGGTACTATTTCTGCATTAACTATTCCTTTAGTCAATCCCTCATATATTTCTTCATCGCTTAATGTACCTTCGGAAAAATATTTTTCTAATAGTTCTTCATCAGTTTCTGCAACAGCTTCAATCAACATTTGTTTGCATTCTTCCATTTTATTGACTAAATTAGATGGTACATCTGCTTCTTCCATTATATTGTTCTTTTTGTTGAATATACGTGCCTTATGTGAAACTATATTGATAATTCCTTTAAAATTTTCCTCGCTGCCGATTGGATATTGAAGAGGAACCACTGATATACCATAAGCTTCTTTTAAACTAGCTAAAACTTTATCAAAATCAGCATTTTCCCTATCAATTTTGTTTATAAAAAATGCTCTGGGAATTTTCTTTTCAGACACATATTCCCAAACTTGATCTGTACCGACTTGGATACCAGATTTTCCACATACAACTATAACTGCTACATCCATAGCTCTATAAGATTGAAGAACTTCTCCAACAAAGTCAAAATATCCTGGTACATCTATTATATTAATTTTATTATTTTTCCACTCAACAGGTAAAACTGATGAAGATATTGAAATTGCTCTCTTCTTTTCCTCTTGATCGTAGTCGCTTGCTGTTGTGCCATCTTCAATTTTCCCCATCCTATCTATAGCTTTTGTAAAATAGAGCATAGCCTCTGTTAGGGTTGTCTTCCCTGTTCCGCTATGCCCCAAAAAAGCGATATTTCTAATATTTTTAATATCATAGACATTCATAAATTTTCCCCCTATATAATTTAGTTATTATAGCCTTAATGTAGACATCTGTTTAAATAACATTTTTTAGATTAAAACTCTATAACATACATATAAAATTATTGCACAACATTGGAAACGATTCAACTTTTTCGACAAAATAAATAAACAATAATTTGTTAACAATTTATTAACGAAAATAACTAAAGGCTAATCATTAGTATCATCCTTTAAGCATAAACATATTAAAGGGGGGGATGCACTTGATTTATAAAGTTTGCAAATTAAGTTCTGTACATCATGTAGATAAAGAATACGAAATAGCAAAAATATTAAAAAAATACTTACAAAAGAATACCATTATCATTTGTATTGGAACTGATAAATGCATAGGTGATTCTCTTGGACCTTTTGTGGGAACATTTTTAAAAGATAAAGATTACCCTTTTGATGTTTATGGTACAATTGAAAATCCAATACATGCTTTAAATATAAGATCTACATTGCATCAAATTGAAACATCTTACCCTGATAATAATATTATAGCAGTTGATGCATGTTTAGGTGACAAAAAATCTATCGGTGAAATACATTTTAGACCCCATCCTATTTACCCAGGAAAAGGAGTTGGTAAAAATTTACCCAAAATTGGCAACGCTTCCTTTATAGCCATTGTGGAGTCAATAAATAATTCAGAAAATTATATATCAAATAATATAAGGTTGGATTTTATAATTAAAATGGCAAGGACCATTGAAAAAATATTTTGGTTAGCATTAGATTTATAGTTTCAATCCACATCTAGGTGTAATCCTAGATGACAAACATTACTAGACACACTCGTCTGATATAAAGAGAGTCTTTTTAAGGCTTCTCTTTATTTTTCATCATTTTTCTCAACTTAAATTCTTCTCTTTCTTGAACGAGATGTTGCATTAAATAACTCAGGCTCCAATTTATAGATATTGGAGTTATGGTCGCCATGATGGGATAACCTTTTATGGTGCTTTTTACAGCATCAACGATAATTGCCAATTCTTTGTCAGAAAACATATCAAATAGCAAAAGCTTTTCTTCTGGAAGATTCACTTCATTTGATATAGCAAAAACATCGTTTAAAACATCGAAAACTTTACTCTCACCCATATTATTGGATAAATAAATCACTTTCTTGATCTTATGCCTTATTTTAAGCATCCCAATTAAATTCTTTTCTTCCTTAGTAAAACCATAAGCTAAGATCGCTTTTTCTCTTTCCATATAAATTTTAGCCTCCTAAATATCTAGCTCTAATAATTCAAAGCATCTACTTATTATTTTATCATTTTTAAGTGAGTTTAGAAAAGTAATTTTCCCATTTTCACTGGAATCTTTCCTTAATGAACACTTAAGCAATTGATCTTTTAACCTTTTACTCGTGCCATCGCTTCCATCTAATAAAATAGCATCTTTATGTAATATTTTTTTTAAGCTGCTTTTAAAAAATGGAAAGTGAGTACACCCTAAAACCACTGTCAAATTGCTCATATGTAAATAATCTTTTAAAATATCTTTGATATAATTTTCAACGTCATTTCCATTATATACACCAGCTTCAATAAATTCTACAAGTTTAGGTGCTCCTATTGGAATTATCTCGCTACAAATTTTATAATGATCTATCTTTTCTTTTAAATTCTCTTGGTTTAAAGTAGCATTAGTAGCAAGCAGCAATATATGATGAGATTTTAAAAATACTGCCGGTTTAATAGCCGGTTCAATTCCAATTATAAGTAACTTATCACTATATAAACTTCTAATCTGATCAATTGCATATGCCGTAGCAGTATTACAAGCAATTACAATTGCTTTTATATCTTTTTCGATCAATATTTTTACTGAATTTAAAGTTAGATTAACAATATCTTCTTTACTTTTTTCTCCGTAAGGAGCATTGGCAGAATCTCCAAAATAAATATAATCCTCATCAGGCATCAATTGGATTGCTTTTTTAAGAACGCTTATACCTCCAAGACCCGAGTCAAAAAATCCAATCGACATATCTCTTGTATTCAAGATACCACCTCCAATTTAACAAAATATTAGTATTCCTTGAGCTTAATTTTTTTTATTATAGCATCTTTTTTAAATGATCCGCTCTTTATAATTTCCAGACCTTCTATAAGCAAGTATTTGCCTAAAAATTCTTTCTTAGAACTTTTTAAATTCATCTCATAATCCTTAAAATTAAAATTTATCTTTTTATCAAAATTCATATTTGATGATAATAAAATAAATAGTCCTAGTTTATTAAGAGGTTCAGCTTTAGTAAAACCGTTTTGTACAAAGCATTCGTTTATTTGCCTTTCAATTCTGGATATATATCCTTTATCAAGGATCATCGCTAAAATTATTTTAGCAGGGTTTTCTAAAATGCAAGCATTTTCCACATAAATTTTAAAATATTTATATGGGCTAATAAAGTCCACCATTGTATCAATTAATTTATCCAAATTAGCAGCCTCAACCGTTCCTAACCGAATAGACTGTGATGGTAAAAATTTATTAATCCTGTACTTTCTAGATAGTTCTTTCTGAAGTTTTTCCAGGTACTCCCTTGAATCCTTATCGAAGTATAAATTTATAGTATATTTCATAAGCTTTGCCTCGCATCTTTCTAATAATACTAAATAATTATAATTATAATATATACATAAAATTTTGATAAGTGTTTTGTAAATTTAAGTTAAGTCATTACTTTGTACTAATAATATGTTATAATGACTTAATAAAGATATTTTCAAATTGAAAATTAGAGTTTAAGGATGGAATCTTGATGAAAAAATTTGTTATCAATGGAGGCAAAAGACTGAATGGAGAAGTTGAAGTAAGTACCTCAAAAAATGCCATATTACCAATACTTGCAGCTTCTATTTTAGCAGATAAAAAAGATGTAATACTTGAGTGCGTTCCTAGTATTACCGATGTTGAAAGAATGCTTTTGATCATCGAAAGTATTGGAGGCAAGGTTGATTTTAATAATGGAGTCGCTTGCATAAACAGTGAAAACATATCTTCTTTTGAAGTGTTAGGAGAGAACCCTTCAAAATTTAGAGCCTCTTACTACATGATAGGCTCACTTCTTGGAAGATTTAAAAAAGCTAAAGTAGCTTTACCAGGAGGTTGTCCAATAGGTGAAAGACCAATTGATCAACACATCAAAGGATTTAAAGCTTTAGGAGCAACTGTAGAACTTACAAGTGAATATATATATGTTGAGGCAAAAGAATTAATTGGGACAAATATATTTTTTGATGTAGTGAGCGTTGGTGCTACTATAAATATCATGCTTGCTGCTGTTTTTGCTGATGGGGTTACGACCTTAGAAAATGTAGCAAAGGAACCCCACGTAGTCGATGTAGCGAATTTTTTAAACACAATGGGCGCAAATATTAAAGGTGCTGGAACAGATGTCATTAGAATAAGTGGTATAAAGAAACTTTCAGGATGCATGTATCAAGCTATTCCTGACCAAATCGAGGCAGGTACATATATGATTGCGGCTGCAGCTATTGGTGAAGAAGTTACTATAACAAATGTTATTCCAAAACATTTAGAACCAGTTACAGCAAAACTTTTAGAGATAGGAATAGAAGTGATTGAAAATGGTGAATCTATAACTGTAAAGGGAGCTAAAACTGCTTTAAAACCGATTAAGATTCAAACCCTTCAATATCCTGGTTTTCCAACAGACCTTCAGCAACCAATGGGGGCTCTTCTTTCTCTTGTTGAAGGAACGAGTACAATAAGTGAAAGAGTTTACGAAAACAGATTTTTATATTTGACTCAGCTTGAAAAAATGGGAGTTAAATATGCTATTGAAGGAAGAGATGCTAGCATAACCGGTACTAAATCTTTAAATCCTGCTGTTTTAATTGCTACGGATTTAAGGGCAGGAGCGTCACTCATTATCGCAGGTCTTTGCGCTAATGGTACTTCCGAAGTATTAGATATTGATCACGTAGATAGAGGTTATTATAAGTTCGATGAAAAATTAAAAAAACTTGGAGCAGATATTACAAGACTTGAAGTATAAGGGATTGACTTTATGGTATTTTATTCATTATTCAGTGGAAGCAGTGGGAACTCTATTTTAGTATGTTCAAATAGCACAAATATATTGATTGATGCAGGTATGCCTTATAAAAGCATAGAAGAATCCTTAAAAATGATAGGGCTTTCTGCTAAAGATATACATGCACTTTTCATTACACACGAGCATTCTGATCATGTAAAAGGAGCAGGTGTAATGATCCGCAAGGGAAATATTCCTTTATTCACCACATTTGGTACTTTCATGGCATCAAAAAGATATTTAGGTGAAGTTTCAGATGATAAAATAAATATAATAACAGAAGATTCGATTTATTTTAGGGATATTTGTATAAAAAAATTTCCTATACCCCATGATGCTGTAGATCCTGTAGGTTATTCTATATCTGATGGAAAAAATGAAATATCAATAGCTACAGATATAGGCTGTTTTACAGATACTATCTTTAATGGCATAAAAAATTCAAATATCATATTACTAGAATGCAATCATGATGTTGAAATGTTAAAATTTGGTCCATATCCTTATCAACTAAAGCGTAGAATTTTAAGCGATAAAGGGCATCTTTCCAATGATGATTGTGGAAGAGCTGTTTTAAATATAATACAAAAAAGTACATCTTTGAAGAAAATCATTTTAGGTCACTTAAGTCAAACAAATAATATACCAAAACTAGCTTTTAAAACAGTTGAAAACTTTATTGAGGAAAACGGATTTACAATAGGAAAAGATTTGGAACTCAGTGTTGCAGAAAGAAGTAAACCTAGTAATTATATTAAAATATAGTTATATTAATATATAACTTGGAGGGTTATTTATGATGCAAAAAACATTTTTTTCTATTTTAGTAATCATTGTGCTTTCGTTAGGGTCTTGTGAGGATTTGCAGAATTCATTTGATAGTAAACTAAATACTAATAAAAATACTGGTGATATTTCTTTGCAGCTTTATTTCGATAAATCTACTGATGATAAAATTTTAATCGAACCTGAGACTAGAGATATAAGCAAATATGAATATGATATTTCTCTAGTAATGGATGAATTAATTAAAGGTCCTTCATCATCAAGTGGATTGTCACCTATTTTGCCAAAGGACACCAGAGTATTATCGATTTCTTTTAAAGATGGCATTGCGATAATTGATCTAAGTAAAGAATGCAAGGTACCAATGACTGAAAAAAAAGAAGAAGCTTGTTTGAGAAGTATAGTTAAAAGTTTATTAGAATATAATTATATTAAAAAAGTAAAAATAAATATAGAATCAAATCCCACAGATACATTAGGTGGCAATTTTAATTTGTCAGAACCTCTTGATTTAGAAAGCATACCAATGGCTAAATATTAAAATTATTTTTTACATAGAATTCAGAAAGAAAAAGCTTTTTTTCATTCTTTGATACAAGGAGTTAAAAATATCATGAGTTTAAATAAAGACTGGTCAGATTTTGTAGTTAATTATGTAAAATCTAAAGGGGAGGATAATTTTTGGAAAGAGTATATCAGAAATGAAACTAAAATATATACAGAATTTTTAAAGAATTATCCTGATGGAGATCAAGGTGTTTTGTCTGAACTTGCAAAAAAATATGGTGTTGATGATTTATTTTTTGTTGGTTTTTTAGATGGAATTAATGATAGTTTAAAAGCTGAACTTGATATTGAAGCTTTAGATAAAAATACAGAAATAAATTTAGATGTTGACTATGAGAAACTATACTACAACATGTTAGATGCAAAGGCAGATTATCTTTACATTTTACCACAATGGGGAAGCATTTTTGATATTGAAAAAAGAAAACAGATAACTGAAAAATGGAGAGCATCAAAGATCATTGTGAAAGGTCCAAGACAAGGAAGAAACGATCTTTGCAGCTGTGGAAGTGGTAAAAAATATAAAAATTGTTGCGGAAAAGGTAATAGTGAATAATGAATATTGAATAATGGTAATAGTGAATAGTTAATGATTAAAAAATAAACCCAAAAGCTTTTGGGTTTATTTTTTATTTAAATAGTATAATTGTATTTATTTCAAAGGGCTTAAAGTTTAGCAGTATTTTTCCATCTATGATATCTAAAGTATCAGATATATCCTCGATTAAGTTTGTAATTGAGCATTTTACAAATATTTGATTTACTTGTATATGAGCTTTTGTCTCAATACCCTTGTTCTCATATAATCGCACTATTACTCCATTATCATCTTCGCTTACTTTTATTGTTTCAATGATGATATTTTCTTGATCTACATGGGCTATCATAAATTCATTACATGTTCCGTTAAAAGATAGAAGAGGATAGTTGTATTCATATGCTTTTTTCTCTACATCGCTATTAAATAAATCACCTATGTGAGGATAAAGTGCATATTTAAATTCATGCTCACCAATATCTGCTTGAATTCCTGGGGAATTTTGACTGCGGAGCAAGTTTATGCTCAAAACATTGTCTTTAGCGTAATGACCATACTTGCAATCATTGAAGAGGGATATTCCATAATTGCCTTGGGATAAATCGATCCATTTATGTGCGCAAATCTCGTGCTGGGCGATTTCTAAACTGTTGTTATTTGTAGTAGGACGCTTTATAGACCCGAATTGGATATCACAGTTTACTAGAGGTGTATTTATATTTAAAGTAAATTCAACTCTTAGCATTTTATTCTTCTCATGCCAGTCTATATGGGTTTGAAAATCTAGTAAAGCTTCATTCCCATTTAAAATTATATTCTGTCTAATGATGGAATCACCATACTTATATATATTCTCGCGGATTGCTCGATAATCTTCTACATAACTTTTAGATTCATAGATAGTAAAAAATTCTTTACTCATGCTGCGGTAATTATCAGGAAAATCCCACGCATCACCTATATCCGCATATAGCACAAACTGGTTTGCACAGGTATCTTTAACGACACATTCTCGCTGCATCCTTTTATCAATGATCGATGTAATCGTCCCATCATCTGCAAAACTAACCTTTAGCACTTCATTTTCCAGAATCTTTTCACTTGCGACCATCTGATGTCTTCTTACTACACCACTCTTTATTTCTGCAAAACCAAAAGCAGGAATCTCTATTTCTATATCAGATACTAACTCGTTTCTAGTCCAAGGTAAAGGATTAAGAAATGACTTTCCTTCGCAAACTTTCAAAGCTTGCAACGCTCTTTGCTGAAGATCATTAAGCTTTTGCGATATGATTTTGTATCTCGCTTCAGCTTCATCATAAACACGCTTTATGGAAGATCCAGGCAGTATGTCGTGAAACTGATACAATAAAACCTCTTTCCATATTTCATCAAGTTCTTCATGAGGATATTCTAGTCCTGACTGTAAATGAGCCTGTGTTAAGAGGAGTTCCGCTGTGTGGAGAGCTTTTTCTGAAAGTCGATTAAATCTTTTCATTTTAGCTTGATTTGTAAGGGTTCCCTGGTGCTTTTCAAGATATAATTCTCCTCTATACTTGGGTAAATTCATCTCTTGCTCTTTGATTTTATTAAAGAATTGATATGCTGGTATTTGTTCAACTGGAGGTAAGCCATCCATATTTTTAATGCGGCTAAGGCTTTCTAAATGCTCAGGCCCAGGTCCTCCACCACCATCGCCTACACCGAATAAATTAAGAGCATCTTCACAGATTCCCTTTTCCTGGTAATTTTTTTGTGCTACTATAAATGAATTAGGAAGTGCTGTGCTGTTGTAATTACCTTCTGGTGGCATATGCACTAAGACTTCGCTTCCATCCATACCTTCCCATTTGAACGAATGATAGGGAAACAAATTGACGGTGTTCCAGCTAAGTTTAATGGTAAGAAAAAAATCACACCCACATTTTTTAATGATCTGTGGAAGTGCAAAAGAATATCCAAATGTATCTGGGAGCCAAAGGTTGTTAACTTCAATTCCAAACTTCTCTCTATAGTATTTTTTGCCATATAAAAACTGACGAATTATAGATTCTCCACCAGTGATGTTAGTATCAAATTCTACCCAGGATCCCCCTTGTACCTCTATGTGCCCTTCTTTTATTCTCTCTTTAAAACGGCTAAAAAGATAAGGCGATTCTTCTTCTATCCAATGAAATAGCTGCGCTTGACTTGCTCCAAAAACATAATCAGGATATTTATCCATTAAATCGAGTACAGTTGAAAATGTTCTAATGCCCTTTCTTTTAGTTTCGCGAATCGGCCAGAGCCATGCTAAATCTATGTGTGCATGACCAACTGCTGAAAACTTAAGAGATGGGGTACCACCAAGCTTTGCGTATTCTCTTTTTAAGCATTCACGAGATAATATGAATTCTTCATCTGTAAACTCGCTTAATTTGCTTACTGCGTCCTGCAATGCATATAAAATAGCAAAACTTCTAGGAGATTCAGCATCGATGCAGTGTAACATATCGTAAAGGATTAACATATCATAATATAAATTACGTGCATTATCATTGCATACTGCTATGTCCATGCGTTTAATTTTGCCTTCACCTTGATAATTTCCAAATAGGCCATTGCATCCAGAATCGATCCAAAAATCTATGGATTCTTCATTATGGATAGAATCAAAAAGTGGAATGACACATTTGCCAGAAATACCAAGCTCAGTTGCAAAATCAGAGCTTACATTGGTGATACCTCTTAATGGATCACCTGCGTTATTGTATACACAGCCTTCGCCACATAGATCTATTATGAGTACAATATGTTTATTTTGATAACCCTCAGGAATACTGCCTTTTATATGGAACCATGCACAGTCGAAAAGATCACCCCATTTTTCTCCAATTGAAATCTGTCTTTTTTCACCATTTTCACGCAAGTTAAATGGTAATGGCTCTTTTGTAGTATATGCAGTTGCAGAGAGATTTGACACAACTTTATATATGCAGTCTCTTATCATGGGAATTCTGTTGTGGATTTGGTCTTGAATGGATTTCTTGAAAATAGAGCCTCTATTTATCATATACATATAATCAAACTCCTTTTTATTATATATTTCCCTGTAATGTTCAGCAAATTTAGATAGACAAAGTTCCATATCAAAAGAATCATCCCTCACAAAATCTTGATATGTACCAATGATTCTTTTTTTGGAAGAAGCAATGGAATCTTTTGATATAAAGTAGTTAATAATTATAGTTTCAAATATTCTGTTTGCTATTTCTGTTGTATCTTTGGCATTTCTCTTTTTTATATATCCAAACATAATACCTAGTTTTATAATAGGATTATGGGTATCTAAGATTACGTCTTCGCCATCAATTAGAATAGAATATAAAAAATCATATAATTCTTTATAAGTTTCAAGATTTTTAATTAAATCATCAGATAAAGTAGTATCTTTTGTTATAATAATTTTGACAGATTCAAGTATACCTTCTTGAGACCAGTTTCCATTGAGTTTTTCATCAACGAGTTTACAGATATATGAAACTAGAAATGGATAGCCACTGGTATATTTATAAATTTCATGTGATATTAGCCCGGAATCCAATGTTACTTTTCTTTCATCTTGGTAGGCTTTAAGCATAGATTCTATTTTTTTAGGACTAAACGACATGTCAACATCAAAGTCTGCTGCAATATTCCAAGGTGAATTAATACGCTTATTTTCTGTATTTTGTGGTTTATAATAGCCTTCACTTATCAGTTTAAGTTTTATATTTTTAATGTCATAGATTCCTGCGAATATTACACTGTGAAATGTATAGTCATCTCCGTCATTTCTTGCTAAATATTTAGTCCTTAACATGCCCAAAAATTCCAAAAATACCCTATTGTTGCTAGCACTGTCAACTTCATCTACAATCAATACAACTTTTCTGTCTTTGCACATATTATCAATATGAATATTTAATTTTATAAAGCTAGTTACATCTTTATTAAACCAAGCATCTTTATATTCACTAGAAATATTTGCTAAATTCAATGATTTTCTACTCAATTCCATAAAGCTTAAGCAAAAATTTTTTGAAGATTCAAAGCTTTCTTCTCCCATTCCTTGAAAACTGATAGAAATAACAATATATTCATCCTTAAGCAGTCGTCTAAGACAGGATAAAGTGGTGGTTTTTCCGTATTGCCTAGGACGGTTTATTACAAAGTACTCACCATTTTTAACCAATTCAGCCATTTCTTTAAGGTTATCACTTATATCAACCATGTAGTGTTTTTCTGGCACACAGCTCCCTGTAACTTTAAATTCTCTCATATCATACCCCTTTTTTACTTATCTTTAAAATAATTATATCATATTATTTGCATGAACTTTGCTTTATATATGTTTTTAAGTTATTATTGAGTTGTTAAATCTCCTAGATTATAATGACTTGCAAAACAAGTTAAATTTTTGAGGTAATTGATGATTACAATAATCTGCATCGGTAAATTAAAAGAGATCTATTTAAAACAAGCTCAAGACGAATATTTAAAGCGAATATCAAAATTTTCAAAGCTAAAAATAATAGAGATAGAAGATGAAAGAATACCAGAATCTGCTTTTTCAAAAGAGATTGAAAACATAAAAGATAAAGAAGGTAAAAAAATACTAAAATACTTAAAGGTTAATTCTTACGTAATTGCTTTAGCTATTGAGGGCATATATTTAACCTCTGAAGAGTTTTCATCTGAACTAGAAAAAATACAAATTAATGGGATTTCAAATATTATATTCATTATTGGAGGGTCTTTAGGACTATCAAAAGAAATTTTAAATGCAGCAGATTTAAAACTTAGCTTTTCTAAGATGACCTTTCCTCATCAGATCGCAAGGATTCTTTTACTTGAGCAAATTTATAGAGCATTTAAAATTATAAATAATGAAGTTTACCATAAATAGATTTAGAATGAGTCAACGTCCACTTGACTCTAATTTTTATATCACTAATTCTATTGGTGCATAAAAATGTGCATAAGCGTTAATAAAAACTATTTTACTAAATATTACTTCTTTACTCAACATCAGTTAGTTTTAGATTTTTTTTGCCTAAACAATTTAATACTAATCTATCCCATTTCATATTCGTTTAAATTAGACGGCAATGGACATCGATTTTTTATTTCGACACTGTTCGAAATATAGGATCTCTCCTTTTATTAAGTTGTGTTTTACTAGACAGCCAATATTTCATCTAAGTTTTTTCCAGTTACCTTCTCGATTAAGCTTCCATCTATGAAGTTATTCTCAACATAGAATTTCATATGCTCTCTGTTAACCTTCACTTTAACCATATTTTCAAGCTTCTTTTCAGTTA
>WQUF01000077.1 GCA_009785875.1 Oscillospiraceae bacterium
TTATTTCCATATCGTATTCACATAGATCCACTACAGTTAGAGTATGGTCGAAAATATCTTCAATGTGATATGGATTTTTTTGATCAAAACCTACGCAATCACTTAATTCAGGTAGGATATTTTCAAGTATCTTAGTCTCAGCCATTATATTAAAGCACTTTTTAACATTTTTACCCAAGAGACATTTAACGAGTTCTTCTCTAATTCTCTCTTTGGATATATAGTTTATGTTTTTACTAAGAGCTAAAATAGCATCTTTTGTATCTTGTTCTATGTCAAAATCCAGCTGAGAAACAAACCTTATAGCTCGTAGCATCCTTAGAGCGTCTTCTTGAAACCTTTCCCTGGCATCTCTCACAGACCTTATTATATTATTTTTAATATCCTCTTTACCTAAAAATGGATCTATATAACCTTCACTTTCATTATATGCAATAGCATTCATAGTGAAATCCCGTCTTGAAAGATCTTTTACTAAATCGTTAGAAAAAATAACCTCGTCTGGATGCCTTAAGTTGGAATAATCTCCATCGATCCTAAAAGTCGTCACTTCGTATTGCTCTTTTTCCATGATTATGGTCACAGTTCCAAATTTAATACCTGTTTCTATGACTTTTATATTATTTTTTTTCATCAATGATTTAGTATCTTCAGGTAAAGCATCTGTTGCAACATCATAATCTTTAGGAGCTTTTCCCAAGATGATGTCCCTAAGACTGCCACCTACTAAATATATTTTAAAGCCATTATCTGTATACAAATTCATTATTTTAATTAAATTATCAGGTAGATTCATAAGTTTTCTCCTATATATTAATCCCCATCCTTATTATACACAAAAAAACATAAAAGTAAATATTGACACAATTTCATTTCACCATCATACTTATAAATAGTAATTTAATTTTTTAATAGGAGATTATATCATGGGAGTAAAAGTAATAAGCATGATCGAAGATTTAAGCTTAGAAATATTGGTAGATGGAAATTTAAGCGAAGAGATTACTGTAAGCGATTTAAACAGACCAGGACTTCAATTTGCTGGATTTTATTCTTATTTTGCTGCTGAGAGGGTTCAGATAGTTGGAAAAGCGGAATGGAGCTTTTTAGATTCTATGCAGGAAGAGATGAGAAAAAAAAGGCTTATAAAATATTTTCAGCTGGATATACCATGTACAATTTTAACTCGTGATATGGATCCTCATGTAGAAGTATTGAATGAGGCGAGGAAGAATAATAAATGGGTTCTCAGGACAGACGATGTCTCAACAAGGTTCATCAGCAGATTGACAAATTATTTGGAAGAAAAGCTTGCACCTGAAATTAGAATGCATGGTGTCTTAGTTGATGTATATGGAACAGGGATTTTAATTTTAGGTGAAAGCGGAATTGGAAAAAGCGAGACAGCTCTTGAGATCATAAAAAGAGGGCATAGACTCGTTGCAGATGATGCTGTGGACATTAAAAATATAGGAGGGGTTTTAAAAGGCTTTTCACCTTATATAACTAAGGGAATGATGGAAGTTAGAGGGCTTGGCATAATCGATGTTCCTACCCTTTATGGACTTAGCACGATCTTGGACGAAAAGGTCATAGAGCTTGTTATCTATTTGGAGCAATGGGAAGAGGATAATAAATATGAAAGGCTTGGTCTTGACCACGAAGTTATGGAAATTTTAGATGTCTCTATTAGAAAGCTTGTAATACCAATTAGACCAGGCAGGAACTTAGCTGTCATTATTGAAGCTGCAGCAGCTAACATAAGGCACAGCAATTCTCCTATAGAAATAATCGAAAATAGGATAAATCAAGTGGCAGAGTGGAGGAGGAGAAATGAAAGATAAAAAGGAAATCAGAAGAGAAGTCATTTCAATTAGGGAAAATATCGATATCGACATAAAAAATAAAAATGATAAACTAATTTGTGAGAGGCTCTTTTGTGATGAAGATTTTATAAATTCAAAAGAAATATTCATCTATTTAAGCTACAATAATGAAGTAAATACATACGGGATAATAAAGACATCATTTGAACTTTGTAAAAAAGTAGCAGTGCCTAAAACTGTTTTTAAAGACAGAGCGATGGATTTTATAAATTTAAATAATTTTAATGAAATCGATAAAATTCCAATAAATAAAATAGGGATTAAAGAACCTCTTGAGGGGGAGGTCCTATATCCAAAAGAAACTACTTTGGTCATCGTACCAGGGGTTGCATTCACATTAAAAGGTGAAAGGATTGGTTATGGTGGTGGATTTTATGACAAATATTTAATAAAATATAATATTAAAAATAAAATTGCACTCTGCTATGAATTTCAAATATTAGAAGAAATTCCTGTAAATGAAGAGGATATACTAGTTTCTAAAATCATAACTGAGGATAGATCCATTAGCCTTTAATCAAAGTTATTAAAAATTTAGTCAGATCATTTCCATTTAAATAAAATTCTCCAATAGAAGCCGGGTGTGTATCATCTTTTTTGATGGAGTGAAAATCTGTACCTGCTGATATGACCATATTTTCATGCTTTGCTAATTTAATATATTCTAAAGTTTCTTCTATTTTGTTTAAAGGGTAGATAGCTTCAAAACCATCGAAGCCTAAAGCAAGAAGATCCTTTAGTTTATTTTTTTTGTAAATCTTAGGATGAGCAAGAAAAACTACAGCATTGTAATTTTTTAATAGTTTTATTCCATCAATTGTAGAAATAGCTTTTGTATCAACATATGCAGGACTTTTTTTGTTTAGAATTGTTTTAAATATTGATTCATAAGTATATGGATAGCCTGCTTCTATGATGCATTGAGCGATATGAGGACGTGCAATGACTCCTTTAGATATTTCCTTTAACCTATTAAAATCAATTTTTATATCGAAGTAAAAATTTAATTTTGATACAATCTCACTCGCCCTGTTGACCCTGAAGTTTCTTATCTCCTCTAATTTATTTAAAAAATCTTTATTTTTATAATTTTCATCTTTAAAATATCCTAAAACGTGTATAGACTCATCATTATTATATGTTGATAATTCTATACCTGGAATGAATTTTATATTTTTATCTTTAATAATTTTTAGCACTTCTTCCACAGCATGCACATTGTCGTGATCTGTAATAGAAAAATACTGCAATTTTGAAGATTTCACATATTCTAAAATTTCTTTTGGAGTGTGAGTTCCATCAGAATATACTGTATGGATATGAAAATCGCCTTTTTCATCTATTAATTCCATATAAATTCCTCCAAAATATTCTTTAATAAAATAATATCATAAATTTAAAAAAAAGTGTAAGATAAATATAATAAGTAGAGTTTATATTGTATATGAGGGAGGGATAAAAGTAATGAAAAAAATATTATTAATTTTATGCACATGTCTACTTCTTTTAGCATCTTGTAGTAGTGGGAGAAGTGGAAGCACTAGTAATATGACTTCAGTAGCGATGGACAATGCACAGGTACAAGATAACGCAGCAGCAGGCTTTGGCTCTAAAAATGATAATGCCAATGCAGGAGGAGTAGTCAGTGAAAGTCCAGCGCAAAGTTCAGTTACTGCCAATTCTGCAATCACCAATGACTCATTTTTAAAGATCATTAAAAATGGAACGCTGAATATTGAAACAAAAGATATCAATAACGCTCAATCCATTGTTATAAGCAAGGTTTCTGAATTAAATGGGTACGTACAAAGCTTGAACAGCGATAATAAGACCATTTCACTGGTTATAAGAATACCATATGATAAGTTCGATGGCTTTATGAATGAATCCAGCCAGTTTGGCAATGTGGTGAGTAAAAGCATATCTACTGAAGATGTCAGTGCTACTTATTTTGACACACAGGCTCATATTAATACCTTAAAAGTTCAGGAGCAGAGGTTACTTGATATTCTTTCAAAGGGTGAAGATTTAAAGTCCATGCTTGAAGTAGAGAATGAGCTTGCAAGGGTTAGAGGTGAAATTGAAAGCTTAGAAGGTCAAATAAGGCTATATGACAACAAAATAAGCTATTCAACCATTCAAATAAACATCTATGAAACATCAGATTTTACAGTGGTACAGGATACTCCTAAAAGCTTTGGTGCTAAAATCGCACAAGCATTTCTCGATGGAATAGGGATTGTAAAAACATTTTTAGAAAATGTATTGCTTATTTTATTATATTTATTGCCTATATGCATTTTACTCGGGGGTATTGCTTTTGTGATAATAAAATTAGTAAAAATCATTAGGAAGAAATATGTTAAAAAAGTTGATAAAAAGTGAAAATTGTGATATCATTTAAAAAGTAAGGGAGCGGATGAGTGCTGGTGTGCTCGCCGGTCTTCAAAACCGGGCAGGGGTGCTAATAACATCCTAGGTGGGTTCGATTCCCACACGTTCCCGCCAGATTTTTAAAATGTTCATATTTAAATGTTTAATGCAATCAAGTCTATGATTTGGTTGCATTTTAATATATTTTATGATGAAAAATTAAAAAGATACGCATTCAATTTTTCCAATTAAAAGTATTTGAAGTTTATTGAATAAAGGTTTATTATAATAGTATATCGTTATCATTTAAATAATTAAATAAATGATTTTCAGGAGGTACAAATATGATTGTAGGAAAAAGTGTCCCTCGTGTCGATGCATATGATAAAGTAACAGGGCGTGCGAAATATACGGACGATTTAGTAGAAAAAAATGCTCTTATCGGTAAAATATTGCATTCGACTATTGCAAATGGTCTTGTCACAAAAATGGATATAGAAGAAGCTATGAAAATACCTGGAGTTGTTAAAATCGTCACATGTTTTGATGTACCAAATATCCCATTCCCAACAGCAGGACATCCCTGGTCTACTGATCCACATCATCAGGATCCAAAAGACCGCCTTTTATTAAATAGAAGAGTAAGGCTATATGGAGATGACATTGCAGCAGTAATTGCTGAAGATGAGATAGCTGCAAGTCGGGCTATTCGTGCTATAAAGGTAGAATATGAAGAATATCCTGTGATCATAGATCCTATTGAATCCATGAAGGATGGTGTGAAACAGCTTCATGAAGATCGTCCTAACAATATATTAGGTCATCATTCTATTAAGGTGGGTGACTTTGATGAAGCAATAAAAGAAGAAGGGCTTATAAAAGTTGAAGGATGGTATAACACACCAATAGTGCAGCACTGCCACATTGAACCACCAATATCTTTTGCATATATGGAAGGTGGTCGTATAGTTATTGTATCATCTACTCAAATTCCGCATATAGTAAGACGTGTGGTAGGTCAAGCATTGGGTATTCCTTGGGGGAAAGTCCGCATTATAAAGCCATACATCGGTGGTGGATTTGGAAACAAGCAAGATGCCCTCTATGAACCATTAAATGCATTTTTAACCACTCAAGTTGGAGGAAGGTTAGTTAAGCTTGAGCTTTCCAGGGAAGAGACTTTCTTTGGCACCCGTGTTAGACATGGCATGAATATACATTTGACATCATATGTAAGACCAGATGGGCATTTAGTTGCCAGAAGCGGTGTATATTATTCAAATCAAGGAGCCTATGCTTCTCACGGTCACAGCATATGTTCAAAGTCCATGTCAGCATTTATGCAACTATATAACGATCAGCACAAAAAAGTTGAAGGATATTCTGTTCACACTAACACTGCAACAGCAGGAGCAATGCGGGCATATGGGATCCCTCAGTCAATATTTGCCATCGAAAGCAATGCAGAGGACATAGCAACTACATTAGGTATGGATCCTATTAAGTATAGGCAGATGAATATGATGCCTGTAGGATATACCGATTCCTTTAGTAAAAACGTAAATTATTTTGATAGTTTAAATCAATGCATTGAAAAAGGCAAAGAATATATTAAATGGGACGAAAAAAGAGAAGATTACAAGAACCAAACTGGTCCAGTTAGACGTGGAGTAGGGATGGCTATTATTTGGTATAATACTGCAGTTTGGCCAATTGCTTTAGAAATATCATCCTGCCGCATGGTCTTAAATCAAGATGGTTCTGTACAAATTCAGCTTGCTGAAACAGAAATAGGACAAGGTGCTGATACTGCTTTTGCACAGATGGCAGCTGAAACCTTGGGTATAAAATTTGAAGATGTACACACAGTTAGCACGCAGGATACCGATGTCACTCCTTTTGGAACAGGTGCCTATGCATCCAGACAAACTTATTTAGGAGGCATGGCAGTTAAAAAAGTCGCTCTAATGCTGAAGGAAAAGATCCTGAAACATGCAGAGGATCTTACTCGCATGAAAGCCTATAATCTGGATATAATAGATGGAAACATCGTACTCAAATCAAACAATGATCAAAAGCTGATGACCCTTGGAGAGCTTGCTACAGAAGTATTATATAGCGTAGAACACTCTGAGCACATCACTGCTGAAGCTACAGCACAATGCAAATCTAATGCGTATAGTTTTGGCTGCTCCTTTGCAGAGGTTGAAGTGGATATTCCCCTCGGCAAGGTTAAAATATTGAATTTGATAAATGTCCACGATTGTGGTAAATTGATCAACCCTCAATTAGCTGAAGCTCAAGTCCATGGTGGAATGAGCATGGGTATTGGATTTGGACTCTCTGAACAATTGATATACGATAAAAAGACTGGAAGACTTTTAAATGATAATCTGCTGGATTATAAGCTTTCTACTACTATGGATCATCCGCATTTAGAGGCACAGTTTGTGGAAAACTATGAACCTACAAGTGCTTATGGTACAAAAGCTTTAGGAGAACCTCCTGCAGTTCCAGGAGCACCAGCTATTCGCAATGCTGTACTTAATGCAACTGGAGTTAAAGTTAACAGCATACCGTTAAGTCCCCATGTGCTTTTCCCTTTGTTTAAAGAAGCAGGATTAATATGAGGAGGTGGAATCGATGTACGATATTGAAGCGTTATATGAAGCTACTAGTGTAAAAGATGCTATAGAATTATTGCAAAAACATCCTAATGCGAAGATAATTGCAGGCGGAAGCGATGTCCTCATAGAAATTCGCGAAGGTAAACTTGCTGGATGTGAATTGGTAAGTATCTATAAATTAGATGAAATGCGTGGCGTTTCCATGGATGAAGATGGTACTTTAAGAATTGGTGCGCTTACAAGTTTTTCACATATTACAAAGGATCCTCTTATTCAGAAATATTTTAATTGTTTAGGTGAAGCTGTTGATACAGTAGGTGGACCTCAGATTCGAAACATCGGTACAATAGGTGGGAACACTTGCAATGGTGTCACTTCAGCCGATTCAGCGTCAACTCTTATGGCTTATGATGCTATAATGGAAATCACTGGACCAAATGGAACAAGAAAGCTACCTATAAAGGAGTTTTATATAAAAGCAGGTAAGGTAGCTTTGGAACACGATGAGATATTGACTGCTATATTAATAGAAGAGGATAGTTATA
>WQUF01000078.1 GCA_009785875.1 Oscillospiraceae bacterium
CATCTGGTGCTTGCCTATGTAGTTTTATTTTTACTTCTCCTAATTTAGGCAATATAATGTTTTTACCTTCTATTCTAATGTTGTTACTTACAAAGTTTGTTGTATAAGATTTTTTATCTCTGCTCTTGCTTTTGAATTTTGGAAATCCAACACTTTTATCTCTAAAAAAGTTATTATATGCTACTTCTAGGTTTAATTGTGCATTTGCTAAAGCAAGGCTATCAACCTCTCTAAGCCATGGGAATTCCATCTTATACTTAGCTGGTGTTACTTTCAACGTCTTTTCAAACTCTTTATAATATACAATCTTCTCTTCTAGCATTTTATTGTATACGAATCGCACACATCCAAAGGTCTTTCCTATTAATTCTCTTTGATCTCTATCTGGATATATTCTAAATTTATATGCTTTATTCATTTCTTTTCACCTTGGCTCTGTATGTATTTCTTTAGATTTCGATTGGTGCTCCTCCTGTGGTCAGTAGCCAAAAGCTCCTCGACCAAAAATACTCCTTCCAAAGGCTTTGTCTGATATTTGGGAACTCTTTTTTAATAAGTCTTGAGCTTGCGCTTTTATATACATTTATGAATTTTGAGTTATCCGTATTTGGATGCCCTTTATATAACATATGAACATGATCTATATCATGATTCCACTCTATAAGTGTTATATTATATTTCGGTGCAACATAGGAAAATATTTCTTTTAATCTATCTGAAATGCTATCATCTATCACTCGTCTTCTATATTTTATGACTAAAACGAGGTGATAATTTAGTAAAAATACTGAATGTGTATTTTTATCAAACTCCACCTAATTCCAACTCTTTTCCTTATAACTACTTACTATAATTACAGTATAGCTTTTTTACCGATATTTTGCAATATCGAATGTAATTCATCTCGCCAACTTAGAGGTGGGAGAATTCTTACATTAGATGGGTTAAAACGCTCACAAATCATATTAAAATCATTGACTAAATCCTCAAGATTATACAATTTAATATAAATAAATTATATAACTATTAAAGTGTTTACACATAAATTTTCCCCAAACACAAATAAGCCCTTTTTTAAGATTTTTAAAAAATGGCTAAAATAAACAGTTCCATTCAATTTATTTTTTGTTCTATATCCGTTCCCCCTTTAATCCTAACTAAAATTAAGCTGATTTTATTATCTCATTTAGTTTTTTTTAATAATCCAAATACTTTAGTATATGCTTCCTGAATTTGATCATTATTCAATTCTTTAGCTAAAGATTTAAGTTCACGCACAATTTTTACTAATTCTTCCAAATCTGCACCATAGGATAGATTACAGAGTCCTTTAGCGTAAGGAATCCAGATATCGATATGGTTTGTTTCTTTAGCTAAAAACTTAAGTCTATTGACAATTTTTCTTGTCCTTTCTATATCTACAACGCAGGTCAAATTATAAAGCCCCTTGGCATATTGAACCCAAATATCAATAATATCTTTATCTCTAGCTAAATCTTCAAGTTTTTTGACAATTTTGATTATTCCTTCTGAATTTTCATCACAAGTTAAATTATAAAGTCCCATGGCATATTGAATCCAAATATCCATATCATCATTATTTATAGCCAAAACCTCAAGTTTTTTAATAATTTTTCTTGATTCTTCTAAATCTGTATCGCAGGATAAATTATAAAGTCCTTTAGCATAACGAACCCAAATCTCAATATCATCTTTAGCTTTAGCCAATCCTTGGAGCATTTTAACAGCTATTTTCATTTTTCTTAAATCTCCGGTGCAAGTTAAATTTACAAGAGCACTGGAATATTGTATCCAAATCCCAATATGATCTTTTTCTTTAGCCAATGTATAAAGCTGCTTTACAATTTCTTGTACTTCCTCAAGACTCCCAATACGGGATAAATTTACGAGTACTTTGGTATAGGATATCCAGATGTCAATATTGCCTTTATCTATTGCCAAAGCTTTAAGGTCATCTGCAATTTTTCTTGCTTCTTCCAAATCTTCTAAATCAGATAAATTTACAAGTGCTTTGGCATAATGTATCCAAAAATCAATTTGATCTTTATTTATAGCTAAGGCTTTAAGTTTATTTATTGTCTTTCTTGCTCCTTCTAAATCTTCTAGAGAAGATAAATTTACAAGTCCCATAGCATATCCATCCCAAATGTAAGTATGGTCATTTTCTTTTGCCAATGCTTCAAGTTCATTTACACCTTTTTTTGTTTTTTCTAAATCCTCCAGATAAGATAAATTTAGAAGTGCATTACCATATCTTATCCAATCATATATATCCTTTGTATTTCTCAATTGTTTTTGCTTGGTAGTTTTCATAGTCTTTTTCATTATGTGCCCTCCATTAAAAATTTTAAATAAAAAGAGAGCTCCACTTAAACACCAAAGTGAAGCTCCTTTAAATTTATTTCAGCAATGTCACTTCTGCTACCTCTATTTCGGATTTTGTGTACTCGACTAAGCTATTATTCTTAATCGAGAACATTTTCTTTGCAATTATCT
>WQUF01000079.1 GCA_009785875.1 Oscillospiraceae bacterium
CTAATTGAACGCTTCGAGCTGTTGAAAAAAAGTAAAGTTTTTAGATCCGATTTAAATGTCGCTGAAGCTTTGGCGAATGAGTTTTTAATGTCTAGAAGCAAAAGAGATACTAAAGATATGATGCCTTGGGAAAGCAGTAGATTACCTTAAGATGTACGACAATAAATGGCAAAAGAATAAAGTTAATAAAATATTGCGAAAGTGCAAAAATGACACCCTCAAGTTAGTGTGCTTTTTTTTATTTTTTCTGGAAAAACTGTTTAAATTAGATTTAATAATTTTAAAAAATAGGATATTATCTATAGTGATTCGGTAGCAATTCGAAAAATATGTTGAACGGTTTTTCCTTAAAATGGTTCTAATTTTGAAAAATAGATGTGTACAATTTTTGGGAAGTTGGACCTTAGCATATAAGTTTTTTCGACTTTCTATGCTAAAGAGGTAATAATATATGAATAAAAATTAAAACCTAGAGTCTTAATCGATTCTAGGTTTTTTTATGACCAAAAATGCGAATGAAATAAATAGTTGTAAAAAAAAGTATTTATATTTTTCTTTATTTTGATGATATTTTTTTAATAAGCTGTATATAATATAATATATCGAACATATATTCTTTATTGAGGTGCTTTATGAGTGATAGAACTATATTACATATAGATATGAATAATTTTTATGCAAGTGTTGAGTGTCTCTATAATCCTGAAATTCGCAATATACCTATGGTAGTGGGTGGAGATGTAGAGAAAAGGCATGGCATAGTTTTATCTAAAAATAACATAGCGAAGAAATTTGGCATAAAAACAGGAGAAGTCATATGGCAAGCTAAACAAAAGTGCCCAAATTTAGTAAGCGTAAAACCAAATTTTGAAAGATATTTGAAGTTTTCAGAAATGGCAAGAAATATATACAATGAATACACAGACCAAGTTGAAAGTTTCGGACTGGACGAATGTTGGTTGGATGTTACTAGAAGCTCTATATTTGGAAACGGTATAGAGATTGCAGAAGAAATAAGGAAGAGAATAAAGCACGAATTAGGCATAACAGCATCTATTGGTGTGAGTTTCAATAAGATCTTTGCGAAATTGGGAAGCGATTATAAAAAACCTGATGCTATTACAATCATAAATAAAGAGAATTTTAAAAACATAGTTTGGTCACTCCCTGCTTCCGATCTTCTTTATGTTGGAAAAGCGACTCAAAAGAAATTTATAAACTACAACATAAAAACAATAGGCGATCTAGCAAATGCAGATATAAAATTTTTAAAAGAGAGTTTAGGTAAATGGGGAATAGTTCTGTGGTCATTTGCAAATGGCTTAGATGATTCAGAAGTTTCGAAAAATACATATACAAGTCAAATAAAAAGCATCGGAAATGGGACTACAACACCAGTAGATTTATTGAACGATGAAGATGTAAAAATTACTCTTTGTCCTTTATGCGAGAGCGTTGCAAAAAGACTTAAGAAGGCAGGTCTTAAAGCTAAGACAGTTCAAATTGAAGTTAGAGATTGTAATTTTGAAAGCTATTCAAAGCAAGGAAAACTTAAAAATCCTAGCAATATATCGGGAGAAATATATGAATTATCTTTTAAGCTATATAGAGAATCCTATAAAAAAGATAAAGGAATAAGGCATTTGGGAGTTAGAGGTACTGATTTAATCTCAGAAGAAGATATACAATTAGATATTTTTTCAAACGAAACTAAAAGAGAAAACCTTGAAAGATTAGATTTAGCTGTAGACAATTTGAGGGATAGATTTGGCTATTTCATAGTCTTAAAAGCTATGTGTTTAAATCATAAGCTCTCAGGATTAAACCCAGAAACTCATGTTATACATCCTGTATCTTATTTTTAATTGGGAGCTTGATTATGGAAAAGATTTTTATAAAAATTGTCGCTGAATTTAATACTAGAGGTGAAATAAAGCCATTGATGATTATATGGGAAGACGGGCGAAAGTTTGAAATAGATCAAGTCATGGATAAAAAAAATTGTGCAAGTCTTAAGCATGGTGGAGTCGGTACTAGATATGTTTGCAGGGTTAGGAATAGAATTATCAGGATTTTTTTAGAAGATAATAAGTGGTTTTTAGATAAGTGCTAAAGGAGCCATACAATGCCATTAATACTTATCTGAATTAAATATAAAAATCAAAACCTAGAGTCTTAATTAGTTCTAGGTTTTTTTATGTCCAATTCAATTTCTTTATTGAGAATATGTCATAATAAAAATTTAATAAGTAGCATATATTAGGAAATTCAATAATATAATATAAAAAATGAATTTTAAAATGGAGGTCTTAATAATGTCAATAAATAGAGATATTAGATCGATGGGAATAGATATTGAAGAATCTGAAGGGGAGGATCTCTTTCCTACTGCTAGAGTTAGCAATGATCCTTTTACGCCTAAGGTGGAAAAAATCAACGTCCCTCATACTCCTGAAGAATTGGAAAGATATCGCCTAAGCGAAAGAAATTGCATGATTAAAAATTTTAAAAATTT
>WQUF01000080.1 GCA_009785875.1 Oscillospiraceae bacterium
TTTTTTAATACAACAATAACACTGTCTGTAGCAAAATTATCATTTGAATCTGACACTCCTGTTGTATTGGTTGTGTCTACTGCAGTTGTATCTGCTATTACCGTGTTTGAGCTAGTCGTATCTCCTATTGTTGGGTTTTCCATATCAGGATACGTATAATAATTTGGGTCTACAGCCTCGATATTCGGATTACTTTGAAGTTGATTTATAGCTTGTAGAACACCTTCTCTACTTTTATCTATTAAAGTAAATAAATATATTTGATGAAAATCATCAAGATTCAGTTCTGAACTGGATACATCACCATCGATTCTTGTCTGGTCTCTTATGGATTCAATACCAGCTTCAGGAAAATCGCTTATTTGCCATTCTTTATTGACTTCACTTACGGATTTTTTCAATACAACTATAACACTGTCTAAAGCAAAATCGCCATTTGAATTTGATGCTCCTGTTGTATTGGTTGTGTCTTCTGTAGTTGTACCTGCTATTACCGTGTTTGAGCTAGTCGTATCTCCTATTGTTGGAGTTTCCAATTCAGGATACCCATAATAATTTGGGTCTACAGCCTCAATATACGGATTACTTTGAAGTTGATTTATAGCTTGTAAAACTCCTTCTCTACTTTTATCTACTAAAGTAAATAAATAGATTTGATGAAAATCATCAAGATTCAGTTCTGAACTGGATACATCACCATCGATTCTTGTCTGGTCTCTTATGGATTCAATGCCAGCTTCGGGAAAGTCACTTATTTGCCATTCTTTGTTTACTTCACTTACAGATTTTTTCAATACAACTATAACACTGTCTAAAGCAAAATCGCTATTCGAATCTGGTATCCCTGTTGTTATATTAGTTGTATCCACTGTAGTCGTATCTGTTATTGCCATGTTTAAGCTTGTCGTATCTCCTATTGTTGGGTTTTCAAAGTCAGGATATGCTATATAATTTGGATCAACAGATTCGATATATGGATTACTTTGAAGTTGACTTACAGCTTGTAAAACACCTTCCTTACTTTTATCTATTAAAGTAAATAGAAGGATTTGATGAAAATCATCAAGATTTAGTTCTGAACTTGATACATCACCATCGATTCTTGTCTGGTCTCTTATGGATTCAATACCTGCTTCGGGAAAATCACTTATTTGCCATTCTTTGTTGACTTCACTTACAGATTTTTTTAATACAACTATAACACTGTTTGTAACAAAATTACCATTTGGATCTAATTCTCCTGTTGTTGTATTAGTAGTATCAATCATAGAAGTATCTGTTATTACCGTGTTTGAGCTTGTCGTATTCGTATCTCCTATTGTTGGGCTTTCAAAACTCGAAGCATAAAAATTTGACACTTTTGGAATTAGATATTTTTTAGTTGCTATATAATTTTTATCTTGTATATAAATAAAAGTTTCATCATGTTTTATTAATTCATTTCCACTAATAAGTATACAATTATATTTAAATATAATTTCTATACTTATTATGAAAAATAGAGATTTTATAAATTTTTTTTTTGAATCACTCATAATACAATTTATCTCCTTTCGAAAATATTACTGTTTTAATTCATTTAAATAGTATATTTTATGTAATTATAGAATTTTTAAACGTTAATTGTTTAAATATAGTAATATATACATAAACTAAAATCTTTTATTAAATTTTCTAAAGTAATTAACAAATTAATTCTAATTTTTAGAAGTGATAACATCATAAAATTGAGGAAATTATAAGCTAACAAATTAAAACCATTAATCACTTTTTTATATACTCTTAGATGGTATATCTTAAGAATGTTATTTATTTTAGTTTCAACATTAAAATATATTAATATGAAAAAAATATGCAAAATAATAAATATATTTGAATGAAATGTTAATAGAATTATTTGTTAATATTTATATACAAAATTTGGATTATATGGTATAAATTACTTGTAAGTATAATGAATAAAAAATTAATATTTATATATTGATCAAACAATTACTTATAAATATTTAAATTTATGGGGGTTATATAAAAAAGTATGCAAGAAATATCGAATGCTTCTTTGAACGGAAATTTTGTTACAGACAGTGTTATTGTTGTATTAAAAAAATCTGTAAGCGAAGTCAATAAAAAATGGCAAATAAGCGACTTCCCTGAAGCTGACATTGAATCTATAAGAGACCAGACTAAAATTGATGGTGATGTATTAAATTCAGAACTGAATCTTGATAATTTTCATCAAATCTTTCTATTTACATTAAAAGATAAATGCAAAGAAGGGGTTTTAGAGGCTGTAAAAAAACTTCAAAATAATCCGTATATCGAGTGTGTAGATCCAAATTATATAGCATATTTGGATCAAACACCTAATGATCAATTCTTTTCAAATCAATGGGCTTTGCCAAAAATTGAAGCACCTGAGGCATGGGATATTACTGTTGGTTCTACCGATATTTTAGTAGGTGTAATTGATTCAGGTATAAATTATAGTCATCCAGATTTATCAGGAAGAGTTAA
>WQUF01000081.1 GCA_009785875.1 Oscillospiraceae bacterium
ATTTTCTTGTTTAATCTGCTTTCCACTGCATCTATTTTGATATCAAGAGCATCTATTTTATTTGTTAGTTCATCTTTCATTGCCTGTAAAAATTCTCTTAATTCTCCGTCCATTTTGTCATCTCCATCTATTTTTCATTAATAACATTATACCATACTCCTTTAATAAAGTATCTCTTTAAATTCTGTCCAAATTTCACCTTTTTAGAATTTTATGTTACTCTTTTTCAAAAAAACTTTTCCAAATTTTCTCCTAAATTTTTCAATCTATTTTGACCTTATGTATTAAATTTCCTCAATATTTTTATTTCCTTCGAAATTTTACCCATACTTCTTACCCTCATGCCGATGGCCTTCATGAAGTTATTCTGGTAGAACGCTTCTCCATATTATCTTAACTTTCCCTATAATCGTAACAATTCCTCACGATTTTTAACCATCACTAAATCCAGCAAGCTTTTATTTATAATTTCCTTCTCAACGTAATACTTAATGTCCTCATAATTTACAGCAACTTTGCAGTATTTATCGCAATTCTTTGTATTGAACTTATTTTCAAAATTCATTATCGCATATTTCTTAAAATCCAGAACATACTTTAAGCAAGGCTCGATTAAATATTTATTTACAGTGATGGTGACCTTTGTCTTCCATGGAACTAGACCCTTTGCAACTTCTATCCTCTTTAACGGGAATTCCAAATTAACAAAACACCTTTAAAATTTGATAAATACAAGCATTATGAAATATGAGATTTTTACAATGCTTGTATTTACTAGCTTAGATTTTTTGAAAGTACACATGGCAAATTTTTCAAATCAATGCAAGCACTGATACTACAAGGAAATTTAAACCTTACCTAAAATATCATTTTTTTGTACTTTTTACTTTTTTAGCGTTTATTATTTTCTGTGGTACAAAACTTGCAATACCCTTGTAAATAAAGCTTTTATTGAGTGTTATTGTTATCTGTTTTAGACTTATTTCTTACTTGCATGCATGTTGAACAAACCATTTGATAAATATATTTTGCCGTGTAATTGATCAATATGCCACTTAGCCAGAGAAAAGTTTTCAAGACAAACTAATTTGGCAATTCCAATCTCATCAGTTAAGGGATCTTATATTTTAGAGAACCATTCTACTGACAATAGGATAAGCACAATAAATACCAAAGGTAATTTTCAACAATGTATGGTTTTTCTCTATATTTTATAAGTATTACATGATTTTCTTTACTATATAGATCCATTGGTATTACTACCTTATCTTGCATTATTTTTTTTAATACCAAATTAATGTGATAATTTTAAAAAAACACATGTACTTTTTTAAGGGTTCTGTCGTAAATAATCTAGATTTTGCAATGTTTATATAAAAGTACAAAAATTATTATCTTTAATATTTACTAGTATTTGCAATGTTTATAGTACTTTTTTAAAGTTAATTTGGAATTCCCGTTAATAATTGTGGTAGTGTCAAGTTATTCTGTTCTGTTAAGTATTTTACTCTATGGACTTCATTGATATGCTCTAAACCGAAGTTTTCCAATATCATAAGTTGCATATCCTGATTAACTCTAGCTAAACACTTTGCAGATTCTAATTTTATCCTGTTTTCTAAAACTAAAAGCATCACTTCTTCCCTGAGTTTCCTCATTCCTAAATAGTTTAAGATTGTATTTTTCGATACTAAAAACTCATCAGCCAAAGCCTCAGCTATTTTAGTTGTTGACCTAAATTGCTTGGTCCTTTTTAATATCTCAAACCTTTCAATTGCAGACATTATTAAAGTACCTTTGCTCAAAGACCTGTAATGGGCATTAGAATCCATTATCAAAGCCCTCAAAAAATATTGGTCTACCTCGCTATAATCTAAAATGAATGAGGCAATGAATCTGTATTTCTCATTTTTTGTATTGTTATAGAGGTTTTTAAGTGCAATTACACGGCTTTTTCCTGAGATTATGGTATAGGTTCCATTCATCTCTCTTAATAAGATGAGTGGATTTATTATTCCTATAGATTCGATTGAAGCAATCAAGCTTAAAAGCTCTAATTTATTCGGTTTATCGAAGTAATTCCAGCTATTATGGACATAGTTCATTTCATCGATATCCACTTTCTGAAAGTTTTTAAACAAATCCACACCTTCTGTGAAATTTTCAAATCTCTTTTTTAAAACTGCCTGTTCCCTTTTTCTCATCCTCTCTAATTGTTCATTTGTAAGGTGTAGGTCGATTTCCTCGTGTGTCTCTTTAACTGGATCATTTTTAACTCTTTTAGTTGGGAACAGCAAATCCCCTGCATAAGTTGTAACGCTGTCTTCAATAAATTCCATTTTAATCCTCCTTGTATGATTTATAAATCTACTCAATATATCATATTAAAGAAAGTTTAAAATGTTACACTTCTAAAATAAATATTGATTAAGAAGAGGAAAATAAAAGATTGAAAAAAGAACACTTTGATTAAATTTTTCATAGATAAAGCATAGAAAATAATTGATCTC
>WQUF01000082.1 GCA_009785875.1 Oscillospiraceae bacterium
TATAAATTCTTCTTTTTTTAAAGACTTTAGCATAATAATTTAATACCTATAAGTTTGAGGATGTGTGGAAATGCAAATTAAAGAAAATAGTGAAAGTGTAAACATTGTACGATTTAAGATGTTAAAAAATGAGAACTTATTTGACTCAAAGTATAATACTGAAGATATAGAAGATACTTTAGATTTAGAAAACTCCATAAATGAACTAGGTTTTACCGATCCAATCGAAGTCACTGATTTTTTTGATATAGGAGAGGGTAATTACACCATAATCAGCGGTCACAGGAGAAGGATGGCGGGAGTAAAGGCAGATATAAATAAATTTCCTTGCATCATAAGGTCTTTTAAAAGCGAAGAGGAAGTAAAAAATTATATCTTGCTTTCAAATTCTTATAGGGATAGCTCAAAAGATCCATTATTGTATTGCAAGAGATATAAAGCACATGAAGCATATTTAGAAGATTCAAGTTTTAAAGGTAATATTCGGGAAGAGATAGCTAAAAGGCTTGGAATTTCAGTTAGGCAGGCTAATCGGTATAATCGGTTCAATAAAATAATAAGTCCTGTATGGGATTTAGTCCGGGATGGAGTCGTTGGTATGTCCAGTGTTCTAGAGATGGCAAATTTCGATAAAGATGAACAAGAAGCTATCTTTAATATTTTATTGGGTTGCATTAAACGTGGAGAAGACTTACCCAGAGAAAAATGTGAGAATATAATCAAAGAATATAAATCAAAAAAGAATGGGGTTAAAAAATCCGTTGTAGTACAAACTTTTAATTTTGATGACGATTCAGATGACAAAGATGAGGATCATAAAAATAGGATAGAAAAGGATGATGTAGTTAAAAATATAACTAAACCAAACGATAAAATACTAGAACTGGATAAAATTGAATTTGCTTTAAAAGGGAAATTCACATTTTCAGATAAAGGTTGGGCAATAAAAGCACTGGATAGGATGCAGAAATGTGTTGAATTAACATTGGCTCAAATGAAAAAAATCAGCGAAGAATATGAAATAGAAAATACTCTAAACGATAAATTAGTCCAGATTAAAGATAACTTAGATGTTTTCATGAAGGAAAATGATTGATATTCCTATACAAATAGATGTTCGGGACACCGTGTCTCGAACATCTATAATAAATTTAAGTATGGAACAAAAGTCATTTAATAACTGATATAATATGCTGTGTTCGCTTGTATTCTCCAGTTGACATACCAAAACAACGTCTAAAAACCTTGCCCAAATAATTCCCACTTGAAAAACCGACGCTCGTGGCAATTTCATCAAGAGAACTATTGCTGCTTTGCAATAGAATAATTGCATGTTCGAGGCGTGTTTTAATGAGATATTGACCTGGTGACGTGCCGACGTACTGTGAGAAAATCCGGATAAGATGAGCCTTCGATACCATCAGTGTTACCGCAAGCATATCTATATTGGAGATTTTTTTGTAATCATCTGTAATTATTGAGAGAGCGCGTTTTACAAGCTGGGGATAATTTGTTGGAATGGCATCTGACATAAGCCTATAAAGCTCCATCAAGAACATATACGCCAAACTTGAAGCTTCAAAAAAATCCTTCACTTCCCGTTTTTTTACATTTTCAAAAATATTTTCCAAAAGTTGAATAAGGCGTGAATTTTCATCAATATCCACAATATTCCCTATGGAAGCCATTATTTTTTTCATTAGAAATCCAGCCCATTCTCCTCGTAGTGAAATGTAAATATACTCCCATCTTTTATCGCTAGCATCCAAAAAATACTCATGATCGCTTGGGATATCAACTAAAAACGCTTTACCTGGAAGTAAATCAAAGTAATTATCTTTTATTCTTATCCTGCCTTTCCCAGAAATCGTAAACTGAAACACAAATAGGTTTTTGTCTGGTCTAGTCAATCCATTAAAGCGATAATCATGGGATGTGGATATTTCCTTTCCAATGCTATCGATTTGCAGATATTCAGCGAGAAAATCTTCTTCGAATCTATACGCTAGTCTAAAGAAATTTATATAAGGTGCACTGTATATCATTTTATTACCTCGAATATCAATTAATTCACGTTGACGTAACGATTACATAATGTTATTATAACATCATAAAGTTAGTGAAGTCAATGAAATTCATAAACATTGTACAACCATATCCAATAAATGAAAGGGGTAAATTGCATGAAAAAGGCTATTTGTTTACTTATTTCTGTGAATTTGCTGCTTGGATTAACCTCATGTGGGCAACCAAGTGGATCTTCCAATCAGTCCACAACATCTTCAAGTACCGCAGCTACACAAACCAAGCCGATCCAAATCTACAGAACAGATGCTGGCACTCCGGAGTTCGATGCCATGCTTGCCGATTTAAAAGCTAAAACGGGTGTGGACGCTGTAGGTGTTCAAGCACCGTCCGATTATAATGATTTTGTGACAAAAACTACTGCAATGCTTGCTTCGGGAGACGATTCGATGGATATCCTTTGGCTCGGTGAGATGG
>WQUF01000083.1 GCA_009785875.1 Oscillospiraceae bacterium
ATAACGTTTTATCAGTATATGCACATGAGTATTCTAGTTTTGCTATAAAGAATGATGGAACATTGTGGGGCTGGGGCAATAACTATTATTCTCAATTAGGGGACGGAACGATGACAAATAGGCTTACTCCCTTCCAAATAACAGATAATGTGAAATTTGTTTCAGCTGGAGATGGTGCAACTTTTGTTATAAAAAATGATGATTCTTTATGTGGTTGGGGTAATAATTCAGATACTAAAATTCTTGATGAATTATTTCTGTCAAAACAAGGGACTGTTGCATAATGAATAAATATGTGCTAAGCGCACATATTTATTCATTATGAAATTATTTATTAATATTGTCGATGATATTTTGCACTGCATATCTAACTAAAGTAGTGCGTGTAGCTATATTTAAGCGTATAAATCCTTTATACAAAGGACTAAACCATTCTCCATAATCTACACCGATGCCACATTTATCCTCTATGAATTCTTTTATATTTTCTCTATCAACATATTCTCTTAAGTCGATCCACACTAAATATGTTCCTTCTAAAGGTGATACTACTATTTTTGGTAAAAATTCATTAAATGACTCCTTTACAAGCTTATAATTATCTTCTAAGACTAATAATAAATCGCTAAGCCATTCTTCACCATAATTGTAGGCTGCTTGGGTTGCTATTATACCCATTAAATTAACACTACTTGTGCTAATTGTTTTAATGTAGTCATCATACTCTTGCCGTATCTCAGGACTTTCAATTATCATGTTAGCTGTGTTTAAAGCTGCTAAATTAAATGTTTTGGACGCTGACGTAATAGTTATTATATTATCAGCATAATAGCCATCCTTTACAGTAGCAGCTGGTATGTGTTTATGTCCATTTAATATTATATCCTGGTGTATTTCATCTGAGATTACGAGGACTCCATTATCTTTGCATATCTTGAGTATTTTATCTTGTTCTTCCATGCTCCACACCCTTCCAACAGGGTTATGAGGTGACGATTGTATGAACATCTTCACTTTATTTTCTACTATAGATCTTTCAAATTCATCGAAATCAATTTTATAATAGCCGTTATCATTGATTAATTCACATGTTACGAGATTTCTATTGGTGTTTTTAATAGCATTTTGAAAAGGATAGTATACAGGTAAAAGGATAATTATGCTATCATTAGGCCTAGTAAAAGCGTTTATAAACCAGTATATTGCAGGAACAACCCCTGAAGCTAATCTGATCCATTCCTTTTTTATTTTATAGCTATGATGTATTTCTTCCCAATTTATAAATGCTTTATAGTAAGATTCAGGCACTATGCTATATCCATATACATTGTGATTAATTCTCTCTTTTAACGCAATGCGAACAGCCTCTGGTGATTCAAAATCCATATCTGCGACCCACATTGGGATCAAGTCTTCATTTCCAAAGGTCTCCTTTAAATTGTCCCATTTAACTGAATTTGTATCTATTCTATCTGTATAAAATATATCGCAAAAATCCTGGGATCTCGTCTTATCATCTTTTAATTCATTTTTAACTATTAATATAAAATCATCTAATTCTTTTTCTACTTGCTCAAATACAAAGAGCAGATCCTCCGCATAATCTCCCAAGGCTTTTTTGCAGACGTTAAAATTTATAATGATGATTTTAAGAGGCATTTCAACATATCCCGTGAGCATATCCCAAAGGGCATCTAGATTGTTCCCATAATACTCTGGGAGATCCAATTTGTTCTTCATCTCTTTATGAAGTTTTGCTTTTGTAGTCATGAGTTTTCCATCTAATATTACTTCTTTCAAAATTATATCCCACCCTATTCAATTAATTTCCGTAAATGTCTGATAATGATCCACCGTTTTAAATATGAGCCCATCGTTTGAAAATATCAACCTATCCGCCCCTCTAAAGCCTGACACATAATTTATATCGCATTCATAATAAATCCTTCCAGATTTTTTAGGCAATAGTCCTTCATTATTGTTAAATACATCCCCTCCTATGCTCTTCCCTGGTGCTACTTCTGCCAAATTCCCTTTATTTGCATCCCATCCTAGGGCTCTCGCTTCTGATTTTGTTATAAAATTATCTGGCAGTTTACCGTTCTCTTTTATATAATATGCAACTTCATTAAAACTAGTCAATGGCTTTTGCTCATTTAGTTCTGTATCTGATACACTTTGACTATCATCTATATACTTATAACCAAAACTGCATGAATAAAAATTTACGCAAAAGAAAAAAGCAAGTATTAAAACTATAATTTTAATAAAACCAAAGTTTCTTTTCATATTCACCCTCGTTAATCTATAAAATAATATCAATTTTTATTACCATTAATATTATTTTATCATATAATATTAATAGTAGGTGATTTTATGGATTTAAAATGTTGTAATATTTGTCCAAGAGAATGTGGTAAAAATAGGGAAGATGGTGAATTAGGTTATTGCAAGTCATCTTCAAATATCAAAGTAGCAAAAGCAATGATCCATCATTTTGAAGAGCCATTTATTTCTGGAGAGCCGGAGGATTCTCGAGGTTCAGGCACTGTGTTTTTTTCAAACTGTCCTCTCAAATGCGTTTATTGTCAGAATTATAATATCAGCCACGAAGGATTCGGAAAAGAAATATCGGAGGCTCGTCTTGCTGAAATATTTTTAACACTTCAATATAAGGGAGCATATAATATCAATCTAGTGACTCCAACTCATTATGCAAAAGAGATAATAGAATCTATTAAACTTGCAAGATCGAAAGGTTTAAGCATACCCATAGTATATAATACCAGTGGTTACGAAAAGCCAAGCACTATCAAAGAACTAAATGGATATATAGACATATATTTAACCGATATTAAATATTTTAACGATAAGTATTCCATTTTATATTCAAATGCTAAGGATTATTTTAAATACGCATCCGACTCTTTAAAAGAGATGTTCTCGCAGATAGGAAAGTTTTCTTTTGATGAAAATGAAATGATGAAAAAAGGCGTAGTAGTAAGGCACCTCATGCTTCCAGGTCTTCTTTTCGATTCTAAAAAAATATTAGACTATGTGTATTCCAATTTTAAAGACGATGTTTACATAAGTTTGATGAACCAATACGTACCTATGTACAAAGCTTGTAATTATCCTAATATTAATAAGACTTTAAATGAGGATCATTATAATTCGTTAATAGATTATGCTTTAAATTTAGGAATTAAAAATGCATTAATACAAGAAAAAGGTTCTTCTGATAAATGCTTCATCCCTGATTTTGATTTAAGCGGTGTGATATAAAAAAGACCATAGGACTAAGCCTTTGGTCTTATTATTATTCTATCTCTTTACGTGTTTAGCAGCTTCTTCATCGATGATGATGGTTACATCGCTGTGCAATCTCACAAAAGTAGAAGGATTCTTCGTCGTTACACAATTTTTATTCAATAATTCTCCTATTACCTTCGCTTTATTTTTTCCACTAGCTAAGAGCAATATCTTCTTTGATTTTAAAATGCTTGCCATCCCCATAGATATAGCATGTTTAGGCACATCGTGTATGGACTTAAAGAATCTGGAATTATCTTTAATGGTCTCTTCTCTGAGTTTAACCACAGATGTAAAGAGGTTTAATTCATCGTCTGGCTCGTTAAAACCAACGTGTCCATTTCCACCTATGCCCAGCACTTGAATATCTGCTCCGCCTAAAGAATCGATTAAATTCTCATAATCCTTTGCTTCTTTTTCCATATCAGGTGCATTTCCATTTGGAACGTGAGTATTTTTCTTATCGATGTTGACTTTATCGAACAGATTATAATTCATAAAATATCTATAGCTCTGATCGTGATCTTCTGGAAGACCTACATACTCATCTAAGTTGACGGATTTAACTTGACTAAAGTCTAATTCGCCTTTTTTATATTTTTCAGCTAATTTTTCATACATGCCCACAGGTGTACTTCCAGTTGCGAGACCCAGGATAGCATCTTTTTTAGATGTTAAAACCTTTGAAATCTCTTCTGCAGCCTTTTCACTCATCTCATCATAGTCTTTTACAAAAATTACATTCATCATTTTAATTTCCCTTTCTTAATTAAAAATTTTATTTTCTTTCAATTTTTTATAAATTTCATTTATTGGAAAACCCATTACATTGTAGTAGCATCCTTCAATTTTGGTTATAAATTTAGATCCATAACCTTGTATTGCATAGGCTCCTGCTTTATCTTTATATTCGGATAACTTGAGATACTCTTCAATATCACCTGAAGACATAGAATCAAAATAAACGTCAGTCCTTACGTAAAACTTAAGATGCTCTTTATTTGGCAATATAATACAAACTCCAGTATAAACTTCGTGGCGCGCACCTTGTAATTTACTTAACATTTTAAAAGCATCCATAATGGACCTAGGTTTACCGAAAATCACATCATCAATAACCACTACAGTATCACAAGATATGAGCACAAACTCATCGCTTAAATTAAGCCTTTTGAAAGCTTCATTAGCTTTTTCTTCTGCAAGTCTTATAACATATTCAAAAGGAGCCATATCACCTCTTTTTAAGTTTCTTTCCTTGAATAAAGATGGAAAAACTTCAAATTCATCGAATAAGTATTTCATAAGTTCTTGTCTTCTTGGAGATTTTGATGCTAAAATTACTTTCATATCTACCACTTTCTAATCTATTCTATAATAGTCTGAATTATTCCTATGCAATCTTCTAAGATCATACTGTCTTTTAAATTTGCTATTTGTTCTCGAGCATTTTTGATCTGATCGTAATATTTTTCACCCTCCTCTTCTTTTGGAAGAGATAAAGCCCAATTCTTAAGACGCTCTGTTTTACATGCCTTTATATTATTCCCAGTTAGTACAGTAAAAATATCCTTCATAGATGAAAAAATTGAATCCATCAATTTATCATTTGTACTTAAATCTGAAAAATCAACTTCAATGGTTGAAAATTTATTATTATCTATAGATGTCTTATAATTATTATATTCATCTTGAAGCATTATTTTCATTAAAAAAAACACTTTATTGTTATATTTTATTTTTATCGAAGGAACGGACTCAATTATCTTCTCTGAGGTCGAGTCTACATTCTCTTCGTAAAATCCAATTAAATAATACGATACTACGCTTGCTACATTTGAACTTACAGGAGCGGCACCTGTTGTACTATTGCTTAAGCTTTCGCTCTTCGTCACATTTTCATTGCTTAAAGAAGTAGAATTAATATTTACAGAATTTGCTTTACTAAAAATTCTTGCGATCTTAATAGGCAACCCTTTAGAAAAAGAATTAATAACAAAGTATAAAATAAAGAGTATAATTAAAGGTATAATAAGCAATAAATAATTTTGCTTTTTTCTTTTATTGATTATATATTTATTGTAATTCATAGCATCCTCCAAAATATCATTAAAATTAATAATATTATATTGGATGATTATGTTAATTATACTTGTGAATTGCAATATTTAATTTTTTATTTAGTATGATCATAGGAAGCTTTTCGTCATAATAATCATAAAAATTATTTACTATCCTGTTTATGCTAAATCCTAAATTATGCCAAAACATGAATTCCTCGTATTCAGTAAGGGTTATGCTCACAGAAATGTGGTCTATCATATATTCACTGTGCAATATTTTTTCAACTTCACTATATACACATTTCCCAATGCCTCTTTTTCTATAATCCTTCTCAATATAAAACATGGAAATCCATACACTGGAATTATCAAAATTTATCCTCCCTTTAATAATCCCAATTATCTCATTCTCATACTGTATTTTTAAAAAAAAATCATCATCGCTTATATAATTCTCTATGAATCTAAGTCTTAACTTGTTTATAGAGATAGATTTTCTTTCTACTACATTTGAATTTGATAGGTCTCTATTTAGCATAATAGAAATATTTCCCATATCTTCAGCTTGAGCAGACCTTACAAATATAGGATAAAAACTAAAACTTAAGTTCAACATAAACTTTCCCTCCTATTTAATTTTAATTATTCTATATGTATATTTTAAATCCTCTAAAATTATTCATGATTTAAATATTTATATTAAATAATTAAAATACTGTGGTAAAAAAAAAATAAATTCATAAAATATATAAATAATAGTATGAGGATTTCTATGGATTCTATTAAAGCCTATTGTGTTAATTTTGACGAACATTTAGAGAAGTTAATGAAAAAAAGCGTTTTTATTGGAAAAGGTCATAATGGTATAGTTTTTCTATTACCGGATGGCAATATTATTAAAATATTTGAAAAAAACAAAATTTGGGAAGATGAGATCAATATACTAAAAAAAAGCCAAAAAAGTATTTTTTTTCCAAAAATAAAATCCTATGGTGAAAGATATATAATAAGAGAACTTATACCTGGAGAACCTCTAGATAAGTATATTAAAAAACATGGATTAAGCGAAACTTTATCTAATAAATTAATTGATTTGCTTCTAGAATTTAAAAAACTAAAATTCAAAAGGATAGATATTAGATGCAAAGATATATATGTTCAAAATGAACACTCGATAAAGATCATCGACCCTAAAAACCATTATCGAAAAACGGTAGATTATCCAAGGCACCTAATGAAAGGTCTTTATAACAGGAGATGTCTTTACACGTTTTTAAATCATTTAAACAAAAGGGATAAAGGCTTATATGATGAATGGAAGGAGAAAATATTTAATTATCTTGAAAATAATATAAAGTAGCTCTATTTTTGAGCTACTTTATTTTAAAGGAAACTCTGAATAAATTGTTTGATTTTCATCTTGTCTCTTTCATTAAACTGAGATAAAGCTTCATTGTATCTTCTTATGGAGTTATCGGTTCCTAAGAGATATAATGATGCACAAGCAATGTGAGAATTGCATAATCCTGAAAGAACGGGTTTATTTAAGTTTGCATCACAAGCTATTTTATATAATCTATCGATTAAATACTCATTACTGAATTTATATCTTCCTATTGTCAATATAGCATTTGCTTTAATTAGTTCAGGAGTATCATAATTTAAGAAACCAAGCAGCTCATT
Source organism: Oscillospiraceae bacterium (assembly GCA_009785875.1). Lineage (GTDB taxonomy): Bacteria > Bacillota > Clostridia > Clostridiales > Clostridiaceae > WQUF01. The sequence continues at coordinate 7,056 of WQUF01000083.1, forward strand.
TGAATCTATAGAGACACTTTCTTTATCAAACTTAAGTACATTATTTTGCATATAATCATCTCCTTTTTTCACATTAAAGTTCATCAGATAAAATACACAATTTTTTCTTAAGATATTTTAGTATGATGCAGATGACAGGATTTGAACCTGCACAAAATTGCTTTCACTAGCGCCTGAAGCTAGCGCGTCTGCCAATTCCGCCACATCTGCATGATTTAATGATTATTTTCTATACCATTGTTCATTATACCAAACAAATTTGAATTTGAGAAGACCAATATTAAGTTTTTTTTAA
>WQUF01000084.1 GCA_009785875.1 Oscillospiraceae bacterium
GCAGCACCAGTATTAAAAGTTGTTGATTATACAGTAATTGATATAGGAACTCAAATAGACCTAAGCAGCTTAATAACAGAAGCAAGCGACTTAGAAGATGGTCCAGTTTTAAACAGTCAAGTTGTTACTTCGGGAAATGTAAATAATTTAAAAGCTGGAGTTTATCCTATTGAGTTTAGTTTAACTGATAGCGATGGAAATATTTCTTTAGCTACATGTAATGTATCTGTTAAAGGGCAAGATACTGTAATAATTGGAGATAACGCAATTGATGCGCATGATTTTTCAATAAGTGCGAGCGAAGTGAGTACATTAACAGATGCTGATATAATACAAAAAGCTGGATTGACTGCTTGGAATATAAGACAAGGTACAGATATAACAGGTAATTTACAAATAGATAAGACCAATATAAAAAGTTCAGCTGGTCAGTACAAAGTGCTTATTAAAATTAATATTTTACCAGCTATTAATAGTAAAGATGCTTCAGGAAATGATATAGTTGTTGTCAGTGCCTCGGTATATGACAGTAATTTAGCAAATCTTGGAGGCTATGGTAACCTTGGTGATCTTCCAGTAGCAGGAGAAAAGCATTTTAATTTTAATATTTTTAATTTCAAATAAAGGACACCGATTATATTAGGTGTCCTCTAAATTGTGAATAATTTCATATTTTGCACATAAAATTTCAGGGTTCTCATTTAAATCATGTTTTGGTTCTTTTCTTGATCTAATGAGCCTCCAAATGAAGATCCATGCTCCTCTAATAAAAGCACCAATAGTAATTCCAAGCCAGATACCATTTAATCCTAAAGAAGTTAGTGAAAGGAAGTATGCCATTGGTATTCTTAAAAAATTAGATATTACGCTTACAAGAGAAGGTGGAATCGTCCTTCCAGTACCACGGAAAGTGCCAGATGAAATCGCTTCAAGGCATCCAACCAATTGACAAAATGCTAATATTTTAAGATAATTATCTCCCATGTTTAAGAGACTATCATCAGGTATAAATAAATAGAAAATATATTTTCCTCCAAAGAATAAAATTAAAGTAACAATTACCCCCCAAATGCTCATAACATATATTGAAATCTTAAAACCCTTATGAATCCTTCCCCATTTTTTTGCACCGAAATTTTGTCCGACAAAAGCTGTAAGTGCTGAACCATAACCTCCACCTATGAGCCAAGTTAGAGATTCAATTTGAGATCCTATGCTTTGAACTGAAATAGCACCTGCTCCAAACCTTGAAACGAAACTGGTTATTTTCATGGTGAAAAAAGAAAACAAAAAGCTTTCGATGGCGATGGGAGCGGTCCACTTAAATATCTTTATTAGTTTATCTAAAGAAGGCTTTATTAAAAAAGAATATTCACTAAAAGGTCTTTCCTTATGTTTCTTTATGGATACTAAAAAAATAATACATACCACAGTTTGTGCTGTAGCTGTTGCAATAGCTGCTCCAATAACGCCAAGATGAAAGAAGAATATTAAAATCGGATCTAAAGCTATATTCAAAGCAAGGCCTGATAAATTTGCTATAAAAGATAACTTTGAGTTTCCAGAGCCATTAAAACTTCCGGTTAAAGAAGCAGTTACAAAAGTAAAAGGGCAAGCTAGTCCAACTATAGAGAGAAATCTAGCTGAATCTTGAGCTACAATGGGTTCTTGTATGTTAAAAAAAGATATAAGTTGTTTGCTAAATAATAAACATGTTGCTGAGCATAGGCATCCCAATATAAATGAAATAAAAAGTGAATTTTGGGAAAATTCTTTTGCATTTTTAATATCTTTTTTACCAAGATGCTGAGATACCCCTATTTCGCTGCCCATGCGACCTACCAGCAAAAAAGCCATGAAGAGCCACATATAAAGACCTGCAGTTCCAGAAGAAGCTACGGCATCTTTCCCGACTCTTCCCAGCCAAATCATATCTACCATATTATATGTCATTTGTATAAATTGAGTCCCCATAATTGGAAGAGCTACCAGCAAAAGTTTATTTAAAATATTTCCTTCAGTTAAGTTGTAATTCTTCATAAATACTCCAAAAATTAAAAATAATAAATACACTATAATCATTTTAACCGAAAAAATATACTTTGTCCAAATAGAAAATAATGTTGACAATTTTACTCAACTTTGATAATATAAATCTAGGGTAATTCCTAGTGAAATGCTCAACATTAGAAAAGATGGTGATATATATGAAATTGTCTACTAAGGGAAGGTATAGTGTAAAAGCCATGGTAGATTTAGCCATTAATTCTATCGATGGTCCGGTGAATATTAAATCTATAGCAAAGAGGCAGAATATTTCAGAATACTACTTAGAACAATTATTTCGAGCCCTAAGAAAAGCAGATATCATTTTAAGTACGAGAGGTGCAGATGGAGGGTATACTTTAAGCAAAGACCCTAAAGATATATCCATTAAAGAGATAATAGACACAGTTGAGGGCCCAATTGGAATATCAAATTGCATCGAAGGGGAAACTTGCTCCAATATGGATTCTTGTCCAACTAGGCTATTGTGGTTTAGGTTAAGCGAAAGCATCAATTCTGTTATGGAAAATACCAGCTTAGAAGATATGATAATAGATTACAACAAGTTAAACGAGAGGAAGTGTTAATTATGAGAGACGTTTACATGGACTACGCTGCAACGACATTTGTTAAGCCTGAAATCCTTGATGCGATGCTTCCATTTTACAAAGAGCAATTTGGAAACCCGTCGTCAATATATAGTTTAGCGAGAGAGCCTCAAATAGCGATAGATAAAGCTAGAGCACAAGTAGCTAAATCTATAAATGCAGATAAATCAGAAATCTATTTCACAGGGGGAGGATCTGAAGCAGACAATTGGGCCATTAAAGGAGTAGCTTTTGCTAATAAAAATAAAGGAAACCATTTAATAACATCGGTTATAGAGCATCATGCAGTGCTACATGCTTTTGAATATTTAGAAAGACAAGGTTTTGAAGTGACTTATTTACCAGTTGATTCTGAGGGAAGGGTAAGCTTAGACGATTTAAGAAATGCAATAAAAGACAATACCATATTGGTATCTATCATGTATGCAAATAATGAGATCGGTACTATTCAAGATATAAAACAGATGGGTAAAATATGTAGAGAGAAAAAAGTCTTATTCCATACCGATGCAGTTCAAGCTATGGGTCATTTGAAAATCGATGTTAAGGATATGAACATAGACTTATTATCAATGGCAGCTCATAAAATATATGGTCCAAAAGGAATTGGATCTCTTTATATAAGAAAAGGCGTGAAAATTCATAATTTAATAGAAGGCGGTGGACAAGAAAGGGGAAGAAGAGCTGGAACTGAAAATGTTGCTGGAATTGTAGCCCTTGGTCTTGCTTGTGAAATGGCAACAGCTAATGTAGAAGAAGAGAGCGAGAGAGTTAGAAAGCTGACTGAAGTATTAATAGATGGACTTTTAAAGATACCTTATTCTAGATTAAATGGACCTAAGCCTGGACCTTTAAGATTAGCAAACAATGTTAATATATGTTTTCAGTTTATCGAGGGAGAATCCATACTTTTAATGCTAGATGGAGAAGGCATAAGCGCATCTAGTGGAAGTGCCTGTACATCCGGTTCTTTAGATCCATCTCATGTGCTCCTTGCTATTGGATTACCTCATGAGATTGCCCATGGTTCTTTAAGGCTTTCACTTGGAGCAAAATCCACAATGGAAGATGTGAATTATGTTTTAGAAGTGTTGCCGCCGATTATAGAAAAATTGAGAAATATGTCGCCGCTGTGGAACGATCATATTAGAGAGGGGAAATAATCATGATATACAGTGAAAAAGTAATGGATCATTTTAGAAATCCAAGAAATGTTGGAGAAATACCTGATGCAAATGGTATTGGAGAAGTTGGAAATCCAAAATGTGGAGATATAATGAAAGTTTATTTAAAGGTTGAAGATAATGTTGTTGAAGATGTTAAATTTCAAACCTTTGGATGTGGTTCGGCTATCGCTTCTTCTAGCATGGCAACAGAATTGATCAAAGGTAAGACTTTGGAAGATGCATGGGATCTTACAAATGTAGCTGTTGCTGAAGCTTTAGATGGTCTTCCACCTGTTAAAATGCATTGCTCCGTTCTAGCTGAACAAGCAATTCATAAGGCAATTAATGACTATAGAAAAAATGCAGGTTTAACTCTTTGGGATTTTGTAGAAGTTGATGAAGACGAACTTCACAATGAAGCTCATGGTTAATTTTAAGAGAACCTTCTTTGATGTTTTAGAAGGTTCTTAATTTTTGAGGTGAAAAATTTGAGTCAAAAAGTTGTTGTTGGTATGAGTGGTGGGGTGGATAGCTCTGTGGCAGCTTATCTTCTTTTAAAAAAAGGATACGATGTGATTGGAATTACGCTAGAGGTTACTCCAAAGGATGAGGGATTTTTTGAAAGGGAAGGAGGATGCTGCAGCTTAAGGGATATAGAGGACGCTCGCCACGTAGCTTATAGATTAGGGATTCCTTTTTATGTCTTTAATATGAGAAAAAATTTTAAAGAAAAAGTGATTGATAATTTTATTGATGAATATTTGAGTGGCAATACACCTAATCCTTGCATAAGATGTAATAAGTTCATTAAATTTGAAGATCTTTTGAACCGGAGCCTAGGACTTGGAGCAAATTACATAGCTACAGGGCATTATGCTAAAATAGAAAATAGAGGTTCAAGGTATTTATTGAAAAGAGGAAATGATGTTCACAAGGATCAAAGCTATGTCTTGTATAATCTTACTCAGGATCAATTGAAACATACTCTCATGCCATGTGGTGATTATACTAAAGATGAGATAAGAGAAATAGCTTATGAGATTGGTCTTGAAGTAGCTAAAAAACCTGATTCTCAGGAGATATGCTTTGTTATCGACGATGACCATGGGAAATTTATTAAGAGTCAAGTTCCCGATAAGGTTTTGCCTGGGAATTTTGTGGATAAGAATGGGAAGGTCTTAGGCAGGCATAAGGGAATCGTTTATTATACCATTGGTCAGAGGAAAGGGTTGGGAATTGCTTTGGGGAAACCTGTATTTGTGATTGATATAAACCCGTTGACTAATGAAGTAGTGATTGGAGATGAGGAGGATTTACTTAAGTCTTCTTTGATCATTAAAGATGTGAATTTAATTGGGATTGATGAATTGAAAGAGCCTATGGAGGTTATGGGGAAGATTAGGTATGCTGCAAAACCTTCATTGGCTACGATTTATCCCCTTGAAGATGGGAAAATTAAGCTGGAATTTAAAGAGAAGCAGAGGGCTATTACTAAGGGGCAGTCTTGCGTTTTGTATGATGGGGATTATGTTATTGGTGGTGGAATTATTGTTTAAAATAATTGAGCTAAATTTTTGTGTGAAGTATAATATATTTATAAAGATTGTATAATTTAGATACTAATTGTCAATAATTTTAACATATGGTAGTAAAAACAAAACATGGGAAATACCTACTTTAGAAAGGTGAAGTAAAACTATAAATGCTTAATTTGATTGAAAAATCGGGTATAATAAATGCAAGGAGGTTTAAGATTATGGATGATAAAGATCTAAAAGATTTTTTGGAATCAATGGAAATAAGATTAAATTCTAGGTTGGATTCATTTGAGAATGGTCAAATAAGTTTAAGGAATGAATTGATAGGCAAAATTGACTCCACGAAAGATGAATTAAATGCTAAAATTGACTCAACTAAGGATGAATTAAATGCTAAAATTGATTCAACGAAGGATGAATTAAATGCTAAAATTGATTCAACGAAGGATGAATTAAATACCAGAATGAATTCATTAGAGAATGGTCAAACGAGTTTAAGAAATGAATTGATAGGTAAAATCGACTCAACGAAAGATGAATTAAATGCTAAAATTGACTCGACGAAAGAAGAATTAAATTCTAGAATGGATTCAATAGAGAATGGTCAAACGAGTTTAAGAAATGAATTGATAGGTAAAATCGACTCAACGAAAGATGAATTAAATTCTAGAATGGATTCATTAGAAAATGGTCAAACGAGTTTAAGAAATGAATTGATAGGTAAAATCGACTCAACGAAAGATGAATTAAATGCTAAAATTGACTTAACGAAAGATGAATTAAATTTTAGAATGGATTCATTAGAAAATGGCCAAAAGAGTTTAAGGAATGAATTAATCTCAAAAACTGAATTAATAAAGGCTAGCGTAGAATCAACTAGAAATGAAATAGATGCAATAAAAAATGTAATAGGAGAAATAAAAAGTGATGTAAAAGCTAATTCCGATGTAGTTATAAATATTGCTAAGTTAGTCGATGAGACAAACAAAGATGTTAAAGAAATCAAAGATGATATTAATGTTTTGCAAGGACAGACTAAAGTAAATTTGGACAGAATTGAAATACATGAAAAAAAGATTAAAAAATTACTAGAAACAAGAGAAGCCTAAGAGCTTCTTTTTTTATTATAAGTCAAAAAATAAATATTGAAAACTTGATCGATTGTGTAACACATTAATGTCTTTCTGAATAATATATATTGTACGAATTAATAATTTATAAGGTAGGGTGTATTATGGTTGTAAAAAATCTCAAGTCAAACTCTTTAGTTTTGTCTTATGAATTTCTTTCTTCTGATACAGGAAAGAATTTAAAGAGAAAACAGGCGTTTACCTTTCTGCCATTGGATGCCAGTGATGATGATCTGTACGATATGGGTGTGTCCATAGGTAGTTTAGTAGTAGCTCCTCCCAAGACTATTGAACAGGGTATCGTTTATACCTTGATGGAGGGCTAGTATGCAAGATATTAAGGTTATTTTCAGCTTTGAGATGGAAAATGGCATGACTAGCACGGTTACTGTTAAGGACTTGCGAAGTGATATAGACCAAGCGGACTTAATAGCTTTGGGAAATAAGATGATAGCTAAAAACGGACAGAAAAATGGAATCAAGTTTCTTACATTGAAAAAATGTGAGAGGATTGTCACAGATAGAGAGGTTTTTGATCTTTAGCATTTTAAAAATCACGGCAAAAGCCGTGATTTTTTTGTAAAGTATTTCATTTTTTTGAATATAATATAGTAACTAGTATATCTATTTATGCTATAATTTTTATATGGATTTAGAAAAAATTATTCTACTTGAGGTGAAAAACGATGATTAAAAAAGTCTCGAGCAGGATTACTCTTCTAATTTTTTTTTAAAGGAGATATGATTATGGCTTTTGATTATAAAAAAGAGTACAAAGAATTTTATATGCCCAAAAACAAACCATGTATTGTTACAATTCCTAAAATGAATTATATTGCTGTTAGAGGTCAAGG
>WQUF01000085.1 GCA_009785875.1 Oscillospiraceae bacterium
CCATCTTCTGTCACTAAAACTGTAACTTCCCATTGAGCTGAAGGTTTTCCATCATTTGTATATACTGTCCATTTATCTATAGAATCCACATAAACTTTATTCGACCCCATATTTACCATAGGTTCTATAGTAAACATCATTCCAGGAACCATGAGCATCCCAGTTCCAAATTTAGCCGTATAGCTTACAAAAGGGATCTCATGAAATTCAAGACCAATACCATGACCACCAATTTCCTTTACAATAGAGTATCCATTTTTAATCGCATGTCTATTTATTGCATTTGACATGTTGCCCATCCTATGCCATGGTTTTACCTCTTTTATACCGATCTCAACGCACTCTTTTGTCACATCTACAAGCCTTCTCTTTTCACTTGTTACATTTCCAATGCAAAACATCCTTGAAGAATCTGAATAATATCCTTTATAGCATGTAGAAGCATCCACATTGACTATATCTCCGTCTTTTAAAATAACCCTTCTAGATGGTATTCCATGACACACCACATTATTTATCGAAACGCATACGCTTCTAGGAAATCCTTCAAACCCTAATGGAGCACATGTTCCACCAAAAGCCTTAGTAGTCTCGCTAACTATTCTGTCTATTTCTAAAGTAGTCATGCCCTCTTTAATATTTTCTGCTACTTTATCTAAAGCTGCAATATTAATTTTGCTACTTTCTCTTATTCCCTCTATTTGCTTGTCTGTTTTTATTATCTCTCTGCCTGGAATGATGCATCCCAAAGACTTAAATTTTATGAGTTTATTATCAAATTCAAAATGACAATCTATATATTTTTTTTGGCTCCCACACCAACAATTATCATCTTTATTTAATCTTTTTATCATACATTTTCTCCAAATTAATCAAATTATTTAGCATACCAATATAAATCTTAACTCTAATTCTATTCTAGCACAAGTTTATTTTAATATAGTTTATAAATTAAAAATACTTGTCTATATTTATATTTATGATAAAATTTAATTAAAGTGCATAAAGTAGGGATAAAAGTTGAAGAAAAGAAGAGTTATTTTTTTAATTGTATTTGTTATTTTAATGGTACCTTTAGCTTTAGGTGTTAAATTTTTATTGGAATATTTTGCTCTTATACCATATAAATATTATAAAGCAGAGGATTTTAATATTGAAACAATACATAGCAGCGTAGATTTTAACGATAATGGGGTAGACGATTATACCGATATTTTGCTTGGTGCAAGAAAGGATGCAGAAAATAAGCCAAGATATGATGGGGAATATTTTATAGGAGGTTATCCACCTGATGATATGGGAGTATGTACCGATCTTGTTTGGAGAGCTTTTAAAAATGCTGGATATTCATTAAAAGATATGGTAGACGAAGATATAGAAAACAATAAAGAACTTTATCCATTAACCGATGAAAAGCCCGATCCTAATATAGATTTTAGACGGGTTCAAGATCTAAAGATTTATTTTAGTAGAGTCGCCACTTCATTAACTTTAGATATTTATGACATTAAAGAGTGGCAACCTGGTGACATTGTCATATTTGGCTCATATCATATAGGTATAATTTCAGACAAGCGATTTAAAAATGGCATCCCCTATCTATTGCACAATGGTGGTCAATATAACAGGGAAGATAATGGACTTATATCATTTTCCTATGATATAAGCGGTCATTACAGATTTGATGCTAGCAAAATAGTAAGTCTCATTCATTTTAACTGATCTGATCACTTTTGATAAATACAAGATTCTTTTGGCAAATGTAATTAAGTAAAAACAAAGATGTATCTACTATTATTTTTGCATAAATTGTTGGTATTATCTTTAGGTTTGTGATCAATCCTACAAAAAAGGAGCTCAATACTACTTTTAAAAAAAATACTAAACAGAATTTCACAGCACTGCTTTTATTTTTTTCTTTTGTACTGAAGACAAATACTCTATTTGCATAGTAATTAAAGATTCCTGAAAAAATTCGTGCAATAAAAGTATATATAAAAATATGAAAAGCATCTGATTTTGAAAAAAATAACATAAATATAGAAAACATGCCTACATCAATAAAAGATGCTGTTAATGACGATAATCCAAATTTTAAAAATATACCAAGTGAATATATATAACCAAATATTTTTAATAGACTTAATTTTTGTTGTTTATAAATTTTATTATTACCAGCGTATATGGCATATCTATTCATAATTTTCTCCTATAAGTTTTACTATTACTAATTATACCATATTTTTTAATTAAATTGCTATTTTTACAATAAATTAACCATTTATTTAAAAAAATGTAAAGAATATTAGTGACTAGTGAGTAGTGGCTAGTGACTAGCCGCAGTGCCCACTAAACACTAGCCACTAACCACTAGCCTCTTATTTGATTACATCATAACCTTGATCTTCAATGGCACATATTATACTTTCCTCTGTCACTTTTTCATCATCAAAATACACTGTAACATTTTTGCATTTTAAATCCACCACAACGTTATCCACACCTGGGAGTTTTCCAACAGCAGATTTCACTGAATTTTCGCAGTGAATACAAGACATACCTTCAACTAAAAGAACTTCACTTTTTTTCATTTTTTCACCTCTATTCTAATCAATTTATTGTTCACTGATACATTGTTCAATATTCATTATTCATTGCTATTTGTATATGTTCATTATTTCATCAGTATAATTCTGGTTTTCATCGTATATTATTAAATTTGACAACACTTTTAAGAACCTGCCTCCATATTTTCTCCCTTCGATTAAAAATAAATGAGGAGCTTTTGCTATTTTGCTCTGTACAAACCTAATAACCTTTGGTTCTATTCTCATCTTTCTCATTTCGCAGACACAATCGCAAATTCTGTCAGAGCGATTTACCATATATAACCTTCCATTATCTTTTAATAAAATGGACGATGCCAGAATGACATCTTCTAAAGTACAGAGTATTTCATGCCTTGAAATTCTATCATTATTATCGACGTTTAAGATTCCACTCTCAGATCTCTTATAAGGGGGGTTTACAGTGACTACATCTGCTTTAGGAATTGTCTTTAAAAATTCTAAATCTTTAATATCGCATTTTAAAAATTTAAGCTTTCCTTCTAAATTGTTTAGTTTAGACGATCTATTCGCCATTTCAACTAAATCATCTTGAATTTCAAGACCTAAAAGATTATTAAATTCTTTTTTTGCAGCTACGATGAAAGGTATTATTCCACATCCTGAACATAAATCTATCACATTTTCATATTTATAAGTTTTTGCAAAATTTGCAAGAAGCACTGCATCCATTCCGAACCTAAAACCCTTTACTTTTTGAAGTATTTTAAACCCTTTTATTTGAAGATCATCTAAAGTTTCATCTTCATTCATTGATACAATCAACTCCAACTTAAATTAAAAAGAGGCGCAATTAGCGACTCTTTTTTATACTACTCTTCTACAGGTGCTTCAACAGGACAAACAGACGCACAAGCACCACAGCTGATACAAGTATCTTGGTCAATTGCATAAATTGGTCCTTCCGAAATAGCACCTACTGGACATTCTGGTAAGCAAGTCCCACATGCTATGCAAGTATCTTGAATTTTATAAGCCATAATACACCTCCATAACCACTTTAGCTTTAAGCATATACATTTTAACATGTTTTTAAAATAAAAAATAGTGTTTATTCTAAAGATTTTTTTATTATTCCTTAAATCAATCATCAAAGAGATCTTTAAGAATTTCTGGTCCACTATTTTCAATTTCAACATCCAATTTAATTTCATTTTCTGGAACTAATCCCTCATAAGTCCCAGATATGATTTCAACGTCATAGATTGAAAAATCTTTTATTACTTCATCATCATCGATAGAGAGCTTTACAGAAACATTTTCTTTAACTACAGAATTCTGAACAACGATCCCCCTTCCAAGAGGTGTCTTTACTTCTGAATTTATGGAAGGAAGCTTTGTTCTAATCTCTTCGTATGTCCTTTGTTCATAGTTTAAGCAGCACATGAATCTACCACACACACCTGAAATCTTGCTGGTATTTAAAGAGAGATTTTGCTCCTTTGCCATCTTTATAGACACAGGTGCAAACTCCTTTAAAAAGCAAGAGCAGCATAGGGTTCTTCCACAAACTCCGATGCCACCTATCATTTTAGATTCATCTCTAACTCCAATTTGTCTTAATTCTATCCTTATCTTAAATATAGATGCTAAATCTTTGACAAGATCTCGAAAATCTATCCTTCCACCTGCAGTAAAATAAAATATTACCTTATTGCAATCGAAAATATATTCGACATCGCTTAGCTTCATCTGCAAATTATGATTTTTAATCTTCTCTAAACATATTGCAAAAGCTTGCTTTTCTTTGATTTTATTTTCTCTGTTTATCTTTAGATCCTCGCTGGTTGCGATTCTTATCACATTCTTAAGTGGCGATACGATATCGTTGTCATTTACATATTTAATACCCGTTATACACTGACCAAACTCAATTCCCCTCACAGTTTCTACGATTAAAAAATCACCAGAGTTAATATTATAATCCAGCGGAGCAAAATAATATATCTTGCCTGCTTCTTTAAACCTGACTCCAACAACTTTTGTCAAACTAAGTACCTCCTTTGGAAAAGATAATAAAATGTTCTAAAGCTAAAATATTGTTCACATTGCTTTTTAACATTTGAATAGCCTTGTTTATATTTTTAATCAATGAAAATAATTCTATGGTTTCATATCTTAAAGATAAATCATAAATTTTATCTTGTTTATCTTTATTTATTAAATCTTCAGAGCCTAAATTCTGTTTAAAGAATAGTATATCCCTTATATAAGACAACATGAATATCAAAAGATCTTCCCAAGAATTTTTATATTTTTCTAAAATCTTATTAAATTTTAATGAAGAATCAAAACTCAATTCTTTTAAATTCAATATTTCAAGAGCATATTCTCTAAGTGCAATAAACAAGTCATCTTCTAAGAACATTTTAGCTCTTTTAGGCACTCCTTGGCTTAAAGTTATAGACACATCTATTTTGTTTTCATCTACATTTTTTATTTCTTTTTTTAGAAATAATCTTAATTCAATCTCATTTAAAGGCTTAAAATTAAATACCTGGCACCTGGATCTAATCGTATCCAAAATATCTCTCTCGTTATTAGCTATCAATATTATCGTTATATTCTTATTTGGTTCTTCCAGCGTCTTTAAAAAAGCATTCTGAGCGGATTCTGTTGCCTTATGAAATTCATCTATTATTATAATTTTTTTATCAGACAGAAACGGTTTTTTATTTGTCTCCTCTATTATGGTCCTTATGTCTTCAACACCTATGGATTTTTTATTTGATCCTAAGTAGTATTTGTATATATCCGGGTAATCTTTTATCTCTGAAAGATTCATATAAGAACAAGAGAATGCTTCTGCCATTTTTCTTTTGCCGATTCCATCAGCTCCATAAAACAATAAAGCATGTGGAACATTACCATTATTTATGATGTTTAAAAGCATGCTTTTTATATCGCTGTTTCCATATATATCATCAAATATCATCTGTTTTTTTACCAGGATTTAAATTAGATCTTAACAAATTGATCAACATTCACTACAAACACAGTAGCTCCTCCAACCTTGATTTCCATAGGATATGGCACATAAACTCCTTGTGAACCAGTCACTTGAGATGGTGGAGTTACAATTTGCTTTCTTGTTTTACATACTTCTTCAATTATCTTTACAACTTTATCGGTTCTTTCATCGTCAACACCGATCATAAGAGTTGTATTACCTGCTTTTAAAAAGCCACCTGTTGTTGCAAGCTTAGTAACCCTAAAACCACCTTCATTTAAGCTATCGATAACATCCATAGCGTCATCATCCTGAACTATTGCAATTACTAGTTTCATATCAAAAACTCCTTTTTTTATAATCTTTTATATAAATTAAATAAATAATTCCTCAATAAGTATATTTTTTATATTCTCAAACACATGCTCCTCATCTAATGTTCCATCTACTCTTTTTATATTGCATTTGTACTTGCTTAAGACTATCTCATAACCTTCTATAGTCTTTTTATGAAAATTTGCACTTTCAAGATCAAGTCTATCCGTATTTTTTCTGTTTTTCATCCTTTTTAACGCTGTTTCAATATCCACTTCAATAAAGATGATTAGATCAGGTAATCTATTTTCTATGGCAAAATTATTTATGTTATAAACTTCATCTATGCCTATTCCCCTGGCATATCCTTGATAAACAAGAGATGAGAAGACAAATCTATCGCATATTACATTATATTCATTGTTTAGTGCTGGGTTAATTTTTTCAATTAAATGCTGCCTTCTGGATGCAGCATAAAGAAGGGCTTCAGTTCTAATATCCATCGAAATATTATCCTTATTTAGTATTATTTCCCTTATATCTTCAGATATTTTTATTCCCCCAGGCTCTCTTGTGCAGATATATTTGATATCTTTTGTCTTTAAAAATTCATCTATATATTTCATTTGAGTGGTCTTACCGGCGCAATCAATCCCTTCAAGCACAATAAATTTACTCATTTACTTTCTCCTAATTTTAATATGCACACTTTTTCATCTATTAAACCGTGGATATCTTGATTTTTATTGTTACTTATATAATCTATTATTTCTCTGCTAAAAACTTCCCCTTCGACTATGATAGGAGTTCCAGGAGGGTAAATTAAAATGTTTTTCCCACATATTTTATTTTCTGCATACTTAAGCTCAATATACTCGCTTTCAATATCCAAAGCTTCATACATGTTAAGATATTTTTCAGGAATATCAGGAATTTTTATAATATTTTTATTAGGTTTGTCTTTAATTATATCATTAATATTTTTTAAATGTAAATACAGTAATTCATATTCTGTTTTGTTATTAAATGGGCTCATGATAATAGTATATACATTGCCTATTGCCATTTCACCAATAATTCCAAAATAATACAAATATTTTTCAATCTCTTTTCCTAAAATAAATTCTGAAAATATATTTATCCTGGTAGGATCTATTTTAAAATCAATTTCATCCTCTATTATTTTAATTTTATCTAGGCTAGAATTAACTTTATTTTTAAACTCTATGCATGCTTTAATTGCATCATCGTAATAAGCATATCCATCCTTTTCAAGAAAATATCTGCTATAATCCATAGTGCTCATTAAAAGATAGGATGGACTTGTGGTTATGAACATATTAAAATACATGTCGACTTTTTTCTCTAAGAGTTTATTATTTAAGTG